>JAPUIH010000125.1 GCA_027297205.1 SAR324 cluster bacterium
ACTGATGGTGGAAGAGTTGGGGCTCAACCATACCCAAATCGGCCTGTTGATCGGCCTGTACATGGTGCCGGGGATCTTCTTGGCCCTGCCCGGAGCCTTCCTGGGCGCGCGCATCGGGGACAAGCAGGTGGTGATGATCGGGCTGGCGCTGATGGGCCTGGGGGGGCTGGTGCTGGTGTGGGGGGATAACTTCTGGCTGGCCTGTCTGGGCCGGGTGCTGAGCGGCACGGGCGCGGTGACCCTGAACGTGCAAATGATGAAGATGGTCACGGACTGGTTCGCGGGCAAGGAGCTGGCCACGGCGATGGGTATCCTGCTGATCACCTGGCCCGTGGGCATCGCCCTGGCCTTGGCCACCCTCGGTCAGGTGGCCAACCTGTTCTCCTGGCAGGTGGCCTCCCTGTTGACCGTGGAGATCTCCGCGCTGGCTCTGCTGGCGGTGCTGGCATTTTACCGCAGTCCGCCCAACGCGGCGGGAGCGGAATCCGGAGGCTCGCCCTACGCAATTGGCAGGCGTGAATTTGTGCTTTCTTCCTCGGCGGGTTGGGTATGGATGATCTACAACGTGGGCTTCATCATCGTGATCAGCTTTACCCCGGCCTTCCTGATGGAGCTGGGGCGGTCTATCGGCGAGGCGGGCTTTGTCTCCAGCCTGATTATGTGGGTGATGGTGGCGGCCATTCCCCTGGCGGGACTGCTGGCGGACCGGCTGGGTGGGACACGGCTGTTGATCATCGTGGGCTGTCTGGGCACGGCCCTGGGGGTGGGCTATCTCACTCAGAGCGCCGCCCCGGTGTGGCTGGTGTTGGCGATCGGGATAATGATGGGCCTGCCCGCCGGACCGATCATGACCCTGCCCGGCGAGGTGCTCGCTCCCGAGCGGCGCGGGGTGGGCCTGGGCATCTACTTCACCTGGTACTATATAGGCATGGCGGTCTTTCCGCCGGTGGCCGGAGCCATTCAGGACGCCACGGGCGGGGCGGGCACGTCCCTGCTCTTCGCCGCGGCGCTGATGGCGTTCACCATTCTCATGCTGGGCCTCTTCCAGGCGGTGAAGGCCGGCGGGCTGTCCCTGCCCGGTTTGAAGCTGCCGCGCCTGTCCAGGAGCAAGCCCAAAGCCGCCGCTCCGCCTCCAATGCCATCCGCCGCACCCCCGCGTGAAACGGCCGTGTTCACAACCGTGCGCAATATCCCGCCCATGCCTGACGCCTAGCGGCGGCGGCGGGACATGCCTCGGGTTTCCCTCGTATCCGCTTCTAAATTCTGATGCGCTTGACGGAGATGATATTGTCCAGGGCCTTCAACTCGTCCATCATGGACTGCCCGGCGGGGGAGTCGATGCGGATCAGGGACATGGCCTGGCCGCCGGGCATGTTGCGGGAGAGCTCGAACTGGGAAATGTTGATGCCGTGGTTCGCGAGGATCGTGCCCACCTGGCCAATCACCCCTGGGCGGTCCACGTTGATCAGGGAAATCAGTTCGCCGTCTGGCACCACTTCGAACAGGAACTCGTTGACGTGGCTGAGCCGGTAGTTGTTCTCTCCGAACACCACGCCGCCCACGGAAAAGCTCTGATCGTGGTCGGTGACGACGAACTTCACCGCGCTGGAGTAGTCGCTGAAATGCGGATCTTCGCTGTCCACCACCTGAATCTGCCGCTCGGCGGCCTTGTTTTCCGCGTTGACGAAGGTGATGGTCTCCTCGGCGGTGTTCTTGAGGAATCCCTTCAGGAAAGCCCGGCGCACCATCACCCCCTCATCCGAAGTGAGATCGCCCCGGTACAGCACCTGCACCTGCCGTGGGTTGAAGTCCAGGAATTGGTTGGCGAACACTCCCAGTTTTTCCGCGAGCACCATGTAAAACTTCACGCGCGGGTTGGTGATCACCTTGAAGCGCGGCATGTTGACCGGGAAGTCCACCACCTCGTCCCTTAGAGCGCGCAGGGTCTGGTCGGCGATGGATTCCCCCACCCGCAGTTGGGCCTCCTCGGTGGAGGCGCCGATATGCGGAGTCATCACCACCTGGGGCAAATCCGCCAAGGGATGCCTGCCCGGCGGCTCCTCGGCCCAGGTGTCGATACCCGCTGCGGCCACCTTGCCGCTTTTGATCGCCTCCAGCAGCGCGTCCTCGTCCACCAGCTTACCCCTGGCCATATTGAGCAGCACCACACCGTCTTTCATACGGGCGAACTGGGCCGCTCCGATCATGCCCGTGGTTTCCGGGGTCTGGGGCGTGTGCAGGCTGATCACATCGGCCTTGGCGATCAGCGTGTCCAGGTCCACCTTATGGGCCTGATGAGCGTCGAACACCTCATCCGCGATGTAGGGGTCGTGAGCCAACACCTCCATATCGAAAGCGCGGGCAAAGCGCGCCACGCGATGGCCCACGTTGCCCAGTCCGATGATGCCAATGGTCTTGCCCGAGAGTTCAAACCCCATGAAGGCGTGCCGGTTCCAGGCCCCGCTCTGCATGTTGATGTGCGCGGGAACGATCTTGCGCACCGCGGCCAGCAGCACTCCCAGGGTCAGCTCGGCGGCGGAGTTGGTGTTCTTGCCGGGGGCGTTGATGACCAGGATGCCCTTGTCCGTGGCGTAGTCCACGTCAATATTGCCTATGCCCACCGCGGCGCGGGCGATCACCTTCAGACCGCTGCCCGCGTCGATCATCTCCCTGGTTACGGCGGTCTCCGAGCGGGAGATGATGGCGTGGAATTCTCCTATGACGGCGAGCGTATCCTCATAGGGATTGTCCGGACGGTAGGTGACCTCCACATCCTCGGCGGCCTCCAGGATGCGCAGGGCCGTGGGATGAAGATGTCCGGTGATCAGAACGCGGTATTTCATGAAGACTGCGATCGCGGTTCGCGGTTGCTGCGGGGCTGCCCAACACCATCGCCCAACCATAAACCATTCGGGGCATGGGGACTATCCCCGCCTGTTGATTTTTTGCGTGGATATTCTGGTGGAAGGATGTCTGCGCGGTCCCGGCGGGTGGCGCACCCGAGGTCCCTAGCCCGCGGGAAGCTGGCTCAGGCCCTCGTTGAGCTTTTCCAGTTGGGTCCGCAGAGCGGAGAGTTCCTGCCGGTTCTTTTCCACCACTTCCCCGGGCGCCTTGGCGATGAAGTTCTTGTTTTCCAGCTTTGCGGCCAGCATTTCGATTTTCTGCTCGGTACGCGCCAGTTCCCGGCAGATGCGCGTACGCTCCTGCTGCACGTCGATGGCCCCCGCCAGGGAAAGGAAGACCTCGAATCCGTCCCCCACACCGTGGCCGTAGCCTTCCTGCTTTGCGAAGCTTTCGGCCAGGGTCAGTTCCCCGATATCGGCCAGGGTGCACACGATCAGCCGCTCCCGTTCCACCAGCTCCCGCAAAGCGGCCCGTGGAGCGGCCAGCACCACGTCCACGGGCTGCCGGGGCCGCACACCGGATTCTCCGCGCACGGTGCGCACGGTCTGCACCACCTCGATAATTCGCCCGGCCTGCGCCATCTGATCGGCATGACGCGCGCCGTTGCCCCCGGCGGGATAGGGCTGCACCATAATCGAGCCGGAGGCGCCGGGCAGGCGCTGCCACAGTTCTTCGGTCACGAAGGGCATGATGGGATGCAGCAGCTTGAGGGAGGCGTCCAGCACCACGTGCAGGGTGGCATAGGCCGCGGCCTGGGGATCTTCGCCCCGCTCCCCGTTGAGCAGAGGCTTGACGATCTCCACGTACCAGTCGCAGAGCTCGTGCCACACGAAGTGGTAGAGGGCGTAGGCGGCCTCGTTGAAGCGGCGTTGTTCCAGGTAGGCGTTGGCCTCCCCGGCCACCCGCTCCAGCCGTCCCAGCACCCACCCGTCAAACAACCCCGGCGTGACATCGTCCAATGATTTGGGATCACCCAGTTTGTCCCGGTAGCCCAGGGTAAAGCGGGTGGCGTTCCAGATTTTGTTGATGAAGTTGCGGTGACCTTCGATGGTGGCTTCCTGCAAGACCATATCCCGCCCCAGCACGGTTCCCGAAGCCAGGGTGAAGCGCAGGGCGTCGGCCCCATAGATTTCGATCATTTCCAGGGGGTCTATGCCGTTGCCTTTGGTCTTTGACATCTTCTCCCCGTTCTGGTCCCTGAGCAGTCCGTGCAGCAGCACTTGATGGAAGGGAATTTCCTCCAAGAACTTGATGCCGAGCATGGCCATGCGGGCCACCCAGAAGAAAAGAATATCGTAGCCGGTCACCAGCACGGAAGTGGGGTAGAAGATCTTCAGGTCCTCGGTCGCATCCGGCCAGCCCATGGTGCTGAAAGGCCACAGCCCGGAGGAAAACCAAGTGTCCAGCACGTCTGTTTCCATGTCCAGGTCGGAGGAGCCGCAGGCGGTGCAGGCTGTCACATCCTCCTCCGAAACCACAATTTCGCCGCAGGCCCTGCAATACCAGGCGGGAATACGGTGTCCCCACCACAATTGGCGGGAGACGCACCAGTCGCGGATGTTGTTCATCCACTCATAGAATATTTTTTCCTGGAATTCGGGCAGGATTTCGATCCGCTTTTCCCGCACGGCCTCCACGGAAGCCTGGGCCATGGCTTTCATGTCCGCGAACCATTGCAGGGAAACCCTCGGCTCGAGCACCGTGTCGCAACGGCTGCAATGGCCCACCTGGTGCACATGCCGCTCCACCCGGTCCACCAGCCCTAGCCTGTCCAGGTCTTCAATCACCCGCTCGCGGGCCACAAAGCGGTCCTGGTTGCGGTAGCGCTCCGGCAAATGATCGCTCATGCGGCCGTCTTCTTCCATGATGAAGATCAGGGGCACGTCGTGGCGCTTGGCCACCTCGAAGTCGTCCGGATCGTGGGCGGCGGTGATTTTCACCGCGCCGGAGCCCACTTCCGGGTCTGGATGCTGGTCGGCAATGATGGGGATAAGGCGGTCCACCAGGGGCAGCATCACGATCTTGCCCACCTTGTCCGTATAGCGCTGATCGTCCGGATGGACGGCCACGGCTCCGTCGCCGAGCATGGTTTCGGGCCGGGTGGTGGCGATGGCCACGTAGCCTTCCTCTTCATGCATGGGATAGCGGAAGTGGTACATAAAGGAGTCGTGCTCCTTGTAATTCACTTCCAGATCGGACAGGGCGGTCATGCAGCGCGGGCACCAATTGACCATGCGGTCGCCCCGGTAGATCAGCCCTTCCCGGTAGAGGTACACGAACACCCGCCGCACGGCCCGCGAAAGGCCCTCGTCCAGGGTAAAGCGCTCCCGTGACCAGTCGCAGGACACGCCCATGCGAGACAGTTGCTCAAAAATGGTATCGTGGGACGCCTCTTTGAAGGCCCAAGCTTCCGCGAGAAATTTTTCCCGCCCCAGTTCCTCCTTGGTCTGGCCCCGCTCGCGCAGGTTACGCTCCACCATCCATTGCAAGGCAATGCCGGAATGGTCCATGCCGGGAATCCACAGGGTGTTTTTGCCCCGCATCCGTTCCCAGCGAATGAGAATGTCCTGGATGGCGCTGTCCCAGGCATGCCCCATGTGCAGGGAGCCTGTCACATTGGGAGGTGGGATGACGATGCAGAAGGGGTCGGCCGAGGTGTCCATGGATGGGGCGAACAGCTTTTGCTCCATCCAATGTTTGTACCACCTCTGCTCGATTTCGGAGGGGATATACCGTTCAATCGTCATGCCTGCCGATCGTCCTTCCCCAACTGCTCCATCAGCTTCGGCATCTCCTCCCGCACCGCCTTGCGCACCGAGACGGAGATCATTTCATCAAGCACTTCGCTCAGCCTGGTCTTCATGTCTTCATCGAGCATGGCACCGGTTATGTCCACCGCGGGTTTGGTGTCCGCTTGGGCTCCCGCCACGGGAGCACCCCCAGGCAGTTCGGACAGTCCAATGGCGCGCTCCATGTTGGACTCCGGCACGGGAAGATCGAATTCCAGATCGTCCACGGAGGCTTGTATGCCTTCCTTTGCCAGCAAATCCGAGAGTTTTTCGCCCTCCGGATTGGCCTCGAATTCCTCCTTCAGTCCCAACAGTTCCTCTTCGAAATCGGACAAATCTCCCATCCCCTCCCTCATGCCTGCATCGTCTTCGACGGCCGAGCCTGCGTCTGCTTCCAGTTCCGAGACATCGTCCTCGATATATTCGGAGATGTCCTGCCCGGCAAGTTCATCTTCTTCCTCATCTATCGAATCGGGGTCAATCTCATGCACCTCATTCATGTCCCGCGGTTCGAACAGGGATTCGTCGAAGTCCTCCCCTTCAGGTGCGAGGATGACTACGGGGGTATCGCCGCCGTATTCTTCGCCCAGCTCAGCCTCAGCTTCCTGATCGGCTATGGTGTCTACGATATTCAACTCTTCATCCCTTAATCCGCCGGATACATCGCCGAGGTTCAGGTCCGCCCCCGGTTCTCCGGCAACGGTATCCTCGATCGCCTCCAATTCCCCTATCGCTTCGGCTTCCAGGTCTTGCAGTTGCTGGTCCACAGGATCCTCCGAATCGCCGGTGAGGGCGGCTTGCCCGGCATTGGGGACTGTGGTTTCTTCCCCGCCAACGGGGAACGTGGTTTCTTCCCCCGCTGCTGCGGGTTTCCCCGCGGGTTCGCCATAGGTGCCCGCAAAGGAAGCTTCTTCATCAAGGGCGGAAAGCATGAGCGCTTCCTCGTCCTGATCCAGCACGATTTCCACCTGCTCTTCTTCGTCTTCCACCGGCTGCAAGGCTTGATCCGCTTCGGCCAGGGAGACCAGTTCGTCCATTTCCGATGTCTCGTCCAAATCCATCAATTCGGCCGGGATATCTTCATCCTTTTCGGATTCGTCCGCCGCCGTTTCCTGCATGGCCTCCAGAATTCTGTCCTCGTCCAGTTCGTCATCTCCCAGGTATTCTTCCAAGAAATCATCCTCTCCTTCCGGCTTGGGAGATTCAGCGCCTTCCACGGGGGGCACTGCGATTTCCTGATCGTCTACTCCACCGAGCAACGCCTCCGCCTCCTCGGCTTCAATGGGCGCAGGCGCCTCTTCCTCGCCGAAGATGGACTCTTCGCGCAACTCCATCGTCTCCAGGGCGCCCAGGTCGGGCTCAAGGCTCTCCAGCTCTCCCTCGCTCGAAATCAGCGAGACGTACTCCTCGTCCTCCGCGGGCTGAAGTCCCACGTCTTCCTCACTGGAAAAGAGGGGCTTGGATTTCATCATGCGCCGCACGGACATAGGAATCTCTTCGGATGCCTGCTCCGCCTCTTCCGGGGGCGTCTCATCGAGTTCGGTCTCGAACAGCGCCACTTCGTCCTGGCCCAACTCTTCGCTGAGGGCGTTAAAGTCCACCGCCCCCTCGGCTATTTCCACTTCAATTTCGTCCAGGGTTGCCTCCGCCTGTAAATCGCCTGCGCCTTCGTCAAGGGATTGGTCGATTGGCGCTGGCGCGGGTATGCCCTCTCCGGCCAGTTCCTCGTTCAGCAAGTCCTCCGCCCCGAGCTCCTCGAACTCCTCTTCGCCCGGATCCGCGATTTCCGCTTGCCCGGATGCGGCCCATTGTGCGGCCCCACCGTCTTTCGCATCCGCCGGCTGTTCCGGGGTGACGGGCTCAACAGCCGCCTCGGGAAGCAGGGTTTCGGTGAGCGAATCTGTTCCCATGGGCGCCGCGGCTCCTTCTTCCCCGAGGGTGCCGCCGGAATCGACCTGCGGCGCGTCCACGGCGGATGGCGGTCCGCCCGCCGCCTCCTGGAGCAAGTCCAGCACTTCGGGTTCCAAGACCTGCAAGTCCGCCAAGGGATCGGGCTTGTCGTCGATGGACTGGGATTTTCTGTATTCGTAGGCGGAGCCGATCAGGTCGATCATGTCCAGGTGGCGGCTTACCTGCTGCTGCAGGTCACTGGCCTCAAAGGGTTTGCGGACAACCCCGTTCACATGAATTTCATTCAGCTTGTCCGTGTCAATGTGCTCGTTGGAATTCGCCAGTAGAATCATGGGGGTCGTGGCCAGCGATTCCCCTTTTCTCAGTTCACGGCATACCGCATAATCGGACTTCTGGTCCGCATTGCTAATGAGAATTAAATCCGGCACAAGGGATTTGGCGCGATCAATGAAATTCTCCGGATTGAACTCGTGATGCAGTGTCAGCCCGTCCATTTCCAAAGCAGAACCGACCAGCCCGTGAATCACTGAATTTTCTTCCAGGACGAGGATGGATTTATTCATGAGCAAGGTCTCCCGGTTCCGGTATTTGCCGCAAAGTCATTGGAAGGACGATTCCCTTCGGGGAATTTGATATTATGAGGCATATCACCTAGTTTATCAATGCTAATTGGCTGTAATTATAACCGAAATGAAAATATTATCCTGGTATGTGGCCATTGAATTCTTGAGGAATCTGTTGCTGTGCCTGTTGGCGATGCTGCTGTTGCTGCTAATTGCCAACATGTTCGGCGATATTGAATCCGCGTTCAATTCATGGCCCGGTTTTCTGAGATTTATCGACAATGCCGCAGGCTCCGTGCCGACCATCGTGGAGATAGTCCTGCCCATGTCGGTGCTGCTGGGGACCGTGATCACATTTACCAAATTCAGCCGTTCCTCCGAGCTTGTGGCGATGAAGATTGCCGGCTTGGGGCTGCGGCGGATCACGCTGCCCATATTGCTGGTGCTGCTTCCCGTGGCCGCGCTGGGTTATCTCAACCAGAACTATTTGTATAACGCGCTAAACCGGCAAGAAGATCACGCTGCGCGGGGTATTGCGGCCAACCAATGGCGCAGCGACGGCGAAAGCATCTACTATCTGAAGTCGATCAATTCCCGGACCAACACTCTAGGCAGCGGTTACATATTCAGATGGCTCGCCCATCCGTTCCGGATATCCGAATTGGTCACCTTCTCGCACGGCATGAAAGGGGCGCTGGATTGGCGCTTCCGGGACGTCACCAAGCGGCGGCATGCTTCGGGATCATGGTCCTATTCACGCGTCGGTAACATGGTAGTCCCCGAGCAGGATTTTCCCAATGTGTTTCGCCCTTCGAAGTTGGATGCCCACCATATGCCAATTCTTGACTTGTATCGTAATATTCGTCAACTCGAAAAACGCAATCCACATATTGTAGTATATAGGCTAGAATGGTATCAAAAAATAGCAGTGTTATTTGTTCCATTCATAATGGTGTTGGTCGGTGCACCCTTGGCACAGTCCCATGCCCGCAAGGCGGGGGTGGCGGGTGAAATCGTCATTACCATATTCGGGGGAATCGTATACTGGATCGGAAACGAGATATTTTTGACTCTGGGCAGGGGAGGCATTCTGCACCCGCTGATTTCCGCCTGGGGAATCAACTTTTTGTTTTTCCTGCTTGGGCTGACGCTTCTGCTCCGTGCGCGTTAGGCGTGCCTGAGCGGTATGTGGTCTAACCCTGGGCCTATTCCTTCGGAGATGGTCAAGTTTTTGCTTTTACAATGGATTGTACAATTTGAACCGTGGGAGGCATGGGCCAGCGGCGGCAACAGGTGCGGGCACGAGGCTTGCCGCCGGTATTGCAACAGCCCCGGCCGAGACGTGAAATTTAAGCGATTCTGGGAGGAATTGCTCCAACCATGTAGGGAACAAATTAGTGGGTCAGTTGATCAACAAAAAGGACATTATCGCCATTGGAGGAGGCAAAGGCGGCGTTGGCAAGAGCTTTCTGGCCAGCAATTTAGGTGTCATCCTGGCCAAAAACAACAATCCCTCCGTGCTGGTGGACGCCGATCTCGGAGGCGCCAACCTCCATACCTGTCTGGGGATACCCACGCCCACCGTAACCCTGTCCGATTTCGTAAACGATTCCTCGCTCAAGCTGGAGGATGTGCTGGTACGCACGCCCGAGAAAAATCTGATGCTGATCAGTGGGGCTCAGGATTTCCTGGGAATCGCCAACCCGAAATACTCGCAGAAAATCAAACTGTTGCGGTCCATCCAAGCCCTCAACGCCAGTTACATCATTCTGGATCTGGGAGCCGGCACCTCCCTGAATACCCTGGACTTCTTCTTGATTGCCGACAAGGGCGTGTTGGTGATCATTCCGGAACCCACCTCCATTGAAAATGCCTATCGCTTCATCAAGAGTGCCCTGTACCGGAAGCTGAAGTTGCTCAGCACCGACGTCAAGGTCAAGGAAGTTATCGAAAAGGCGATGACCAAAAAGAACGATCTTGGAATCGGCACGCCCCTGGATTTAATCGACTACATCGCCAAAATCGATAAGGACGTGAGCGAGCTCCTGTTTGACGCATTGAATAAATTCAGGCCGCGTATCGTATTGAATCAAGTGAGGACGGTACAGGATATTCGCACCGGCTTCGCAATGCAGAATGCATGTCAGAGATATTTTGGCATCAAAGTCGATTTTCTCGGTTACATTGAAAACGACGAGCAAGTGTGGCAATCAATACGGAAGCGGCAACCGATTACCCAAAACGGAAATTACAGCAAATCCGCGCGTAGCTTGCGGACGATTGCCTACAATTTGCTGAACGACCTTGAGATACGGCCCGAATAGGAACGTGTCCGGGGTCTGGCGCGTACTGCGGAATCCCTGTTGATGGTCACAAAGTCTGTCAAGTCTCAGGATTATTATGAGATGCTCGGGATATCCCGTAGCGCCAACCAGGAGGATATCCGCAAGGCCTACGAGATATGCAAGCACACCTATCAGGACGACTCGCTGGCCACTTACTCCTTGTATTCAGAGGACGAGAACCGGCAATTGTTCATCCTGATAACGGAAGCCTACGAAATTTTGATCGACCCATCTTCGCGTAAAGAGTACGATTCCTACCTTTCTCGCAAGGAGGGGCGGACCCGTGAAACCACGGGGGAAGGAGAACGCATGGTGGCTTCGATGATCGGCGTGAATTCCCAGATGCGCGAGGAATCCCGCGCCGCCAGCAACGAGCCCCCTACAGGCGACAAATTGGCGCCTACGCCAGCCATTGAAGCGAAGGTTAAGCCCGCGCAGGCTCCCGAATTAGCAAAGGAATCTGCCGCCAGGGTGGAAAATTTCATAGAGAGCGTGGAGGAATTCACCGGGCAGGTACTGAAAAAAGTCCGTGAATTCCGCGGCATTTCCCTGGAAGACCTTGCCGATATCACCAAAATCCGCAAGGCCTACCTGGTATACCTGGAGGAGGAAAATTTCAAATTCCTCCCCGCGCCGGTATATATAAAGGGATTTGTAGCCAACGTCGCCACGACGTTGGAACTGCCGGCAAAGCAGGTGGCCGACGACTATATGCAGCGCTACAATGCAGGTCAGGAGGAAATTTAGCACCTCCGTCCCCTTGACCGTCCTCAGCCGGTGCGGCCCCAGGCCCTTGGCCCTCTCCCTTTCTCAGGATTCCATTATTCTGTCCGCGCGGTGCCGGGCCTGAGCCTTGCCGTAGCGTTGGGTAAGTGCGGGCATAATGACCTCGCGCTGCCGGCTGTAAATTTCAAACACCGTACGGGGGAAGTGCGCCTCCCTCAGGAGTGCGGTAATGCGGTCATCGTTGCCGATGCCGGGCCGCCCCGCGCTCGTTCCGGGCCAATATGCAAGGCCAATCCCGGCATGACCAGCGGGCTCGTATTCCCGAAACTCCGCCGCTGAGCGGGCCAACGGCACTGCCCCCTTGAACCACGGCCCTCATTCACGGTAATAACATCATCTCCTGAACCATACTTCCGTGCCGGCGCACGCCGGCACAGGCGAACTGCATTAAAGGAATATTCATGGAATCGAATGGACTGCCCCTGGCCGGCATTCGCGTATTGGACCTGTCCCGGGTGCTGGCGGGCCCTTACTGCGGGACCCTGTTGTCCATGCTCGGCGCGGACGTCATCAAGGTGGAAGACAAAAAGGGCGACGAGGCCCGCGAGTGGCCCCCTCACGGAAGGGATCTGGGCACCCCCTATCTGGCCATGAACCTGAACAAACGGGGCATGGTGATCGATCTGCAAACCGAGGACGGCAAGCAGATCGTGCGCGATCTGGTGCCGCGGGTGGATGTGCTGATTGAAAACTTCAAGACCGGCACCATGGAGCGCTTCGGCATCGGGTACGAGGAGTTGCGCCCGCTAAATCCGCGTCTGGTCTACACCTCCATATCCGCATTTGGCCGGCAGGGATTCCGCGCCAACGATCTGGGTTACGAGGCCCTGCTGCAGGCCTACAGCGGCCCCATGAGCATGACCGGCATGGCCGACGGTGAGCCGGCCCGCTGTGGTGTATCCTTCCTGGACATGGCCACGGGCATCTACTCCGCCCTGGCCACGGTGACCGCCCTGTTCCACCGCCACGCCACCGGCAAGGGCATGCGGGTGGACGCCTCCCTGCTTCAGACTGCCCTGGGCCTGATGAGCTACCAGGTGGCCAACTTTCTCCTGGACGGCGTGGTGCCCTCGCGGCTGGGCTCCGCCCATCCCATGGTGGTGCCCTACCAGGCCATCCCCACCGCCGACGGTCATCTCTTTTTCGCCGCCGCAAATCAGAACCTTTACGAACGGCTCTGCAAGGGCCTGGAGCGGGAAGACCTGGCCGCCGACGAGCGGTTCAAGAGCAATGCCAGCCGCGTGGAGCATCGCGAGGAACTGCTGGCCATTCTCTACGAGGAGTTCGCCAAGTACAGCACCGATGACTTGATCGCGCGCTTCAAAGCGTCCGGCCTGCCCTGCACCCGCGTCAACAATGTGCGCGACTTGATGGAGGACGGACAGGTGGAGCAACTGGGCGCCCTGGTCGAACTGGAGGACCCGGAATACGGCAAAATGCGCTTCACCGGCCTGCCTTTCAAGTTGGATGGCAAACCTGGACAGGCCGTGCGGCGGGCTCCCCGGCTGGGTGAGCACACCCGCGAAATTCTACAGGAACTCGGATATGACGAGGCGCGCATAGGCGCGCTCATTGATCAAAATGTCATTGTCGGATAACTCCAACCCCGGCTCCCCTCGGGAGCAGGCAGCGCCCGCGGGCGATCAGGAGCCGGCTGGCGGCCCTGCCGCCGCGGCGCCAATCCGCCCCGGCGAGGTGCTCCTGCCCTTTCCGCCCTGGGGGCTTCCGGGCAGCATGTCGGTGCTGGTGGTGTTCGTGCTGACCCAGCTTGCGGTGGCGGCCGCCGTGGCCGCCGCGCTGAAATTCCTGGCGCCGGCCTCGGGCGGCGCCCCGCCGGACGCGCTCAACGCCCTCAAAATCGGATTGCCCGCCTCTGTCGTGATATCTCATCTGGCTGGCTGGCTCGCCATCTATCTGCTGGTGGTGAAGCGCCACGGCCTGTCCCTGCTGGACGGCCTGCGGCTGCGCCAGCCTGCCTGGTGGCAGTTGCTGAGAGCCTTTCTGGGCGGTTTGCTGCTGCAAGTGCTGGGCGCGGTGCTCGTGTTTTTCGCCCCGCCACCGCCCGACTTCGTCTTTCCCATCGAGCGCTTTCTAATGCTGGGCCGCTGGGCCCTGTGGGTGTTGTTCCTAATGGCCGTCGTGATGGCCCCCCTGCTGGAGGAGGCGCTGTTCCGGGGCCTGCTGCTGCCCGCCCTGCGGCGGCGCTTCCGCTTTGGATTTTCCGCGCTGCTGGTGACCGCGATCTTTACCGCCCTGCACGCCACCCAGTCCGGCAGCTACTGGCCGCCCCTGCTGGGCATCGCCTTGTGCGGGTTTTTCCTCGCCTGGTTGCGCGAGCGCACAGGATCCCTCTGGCCGTCCATCGCCTTTCATATGGGCTTCAACTTTACCGCCCTCATTCCCCTGATCCTGCTGGAACTGCTGGGCGGCTCGGCCCTGGAGCGCCTGGCGGCCGGGTAAGCGCGGCCGGCCCGCCACGGCACCTTCAGCCAGCCGGGCGCGTTCCCGGCTTCGCTTTTACTACCACCCACGGAGCTAAACCTCCCGGCCGGTAATCAGCGCAATACACCATGCATCCCCGGCTAACTTCTTGCCCTGGCATCGGGATTCGGCTAAGTAATGCAGGCTATGGACTCATGACCGCGCAGGGGTTAGCCTTTCCGGTTGGAGGGGCGGTGCGCAGGATCGCATGACGCGGTGCGCGGGCCCGATTGACACGGTGCGCAGGCCCGCATGATCCAGCGCGCAGGCCCGATTGACTCAGTACGGAGGCAGTTTGAATATTCTTGTACCCGTGAAAAGCGTGATCGACGTGGATTTGAACATCCGCGTCAAGGACGGCGCCGTGGTGGAAGAGGGCATGAACTACGTGCTCAACCGTTGGGACGAAACGGCCGTGGAAGCGGCGTTGCAGCTCAAGGAGGCGGACGAGGGCGAGGTCACGGTTATTTCCGTGGGACCCGACAAGGCGGGGGAAGCCCTGCGCAAGTCCCTGGCCATGGGCGCCGACAGGGCCATTCACGTCAACGACCCCGCGGCGGTAGGCTCCGACTCCTTTGGTTTCGCCCGCATCCTGGCCAAGGCGGCGCAGCGCGGCAGCTACGACCTGATCATTACCGGCAAGCAATCCCAGGACACCGACATGGGCGGCACCGGGGCCATCATGGCCGAGCTGCTGGGCCTGCCCGCGGTAATCAACGTGATTGATGTCAAGGTGGGCGAAGGGGGCAAGCTGAACGTCCACCGCCTGGCCGATGCCGGCAGGGAAGTGCTGGAACTGACCCTGCCCGCGCTGATCACCTCCAACGACAGTCTGAACGAGCCGCGGCTGGCCTCCCTGCGGGGCATCATGGCCGCCAAAAAGAAACCCATGGAGGTGCTGACCCTGGCCGACCTGGGTGTGGACGCGGACCAGGTGGGTGCGGCGGGCTCGCGTATCGAGGTGTTGGAGTTCATGTCTCCGCCGGAGCGGGCCGCGGGACAGAAATTCGAGGGGGACGAGGAGGAAACCACCCGCACCGTCATGGACAAGCTGGTGAACGAGGCGAAAATATTTGCGTGAATCCGATTGATGGATGCACGCAGGCGCCGGGCCGGGAAATATCCGCAACCCCGCCCGCGCCGCGGTTCCCCTGTGGAGGTTGAAAGACGATGGCTAAGATTCTGGTAGTGGCGGAAACGAAGAACGGCGAGTTGCGCAAGGCCACCCTGGAAATAATGACCAAGGCCCGGCAGGAAAAGCTGGAGACCGATGCGGTGCTGGTGGGCAGCGGCGTGAAGGGCGTGGCGGATACTCTGGCAGGCCACGGCGCGGGCACGGTCTATGTGGCGGATGATGCCAGCCTGGACATATTCACGCTTGCCCAGCATGTGGCCGCGGTGGCCGATGCGGCGGGCCAGGCCCAGGCCACCCAGGTTTGGTTTTCCGTCTCTGAGATGAGCCGCGCCCTGGCCCCGGCCCTGGCGGGCCGCCTGGACGGCTGCTACGTGAGCGACGTGATGGGCATTGAAATGAGCGGCGGGGACCTGACCGTGATCCGCCCCGCCATGGCCACCAAGGTTTTTCAGAAAGTGAAGTTCAGCAAGGACGGCGTGCGGGTGCTTACCATCCGCTCCGGCGCCTTCGACGTGGCAGAGGCCACGCCCACGGGCGCCAATGTGGTGGAGCTGGCCACTCCGGAGGCGGATGCGCGGGCGGTGGCCAAGGAAGTGCTCAAGGAGGAGACCGGCGAGATCGACCTGGGCGAAGCCACCACCGTGGTCTCCGTGGGACGCGGTGTAAAGGGCCCGGAGGGCGTGGAATTCGTGCGGCCCCTGGTGGAAGCCCTGGGCGCGGCCTATGGGGCTTCGCGGGCGGTGGTGGACTCCGGCTGGATGCCCTACAATGCCCAGGTGGGCCAGACCGGGCGGGTGGTGAATCCGGACGTGTATTTTGCCGTCGGGGTCTCCGGGGCCATCCAGCATCTGGCGGGGATGAGCGGCTCCAAGCTGATCGTGGCGGTGAACAAAGACGCGGACGCCCCCATCTTCTCCGTGGCTGACTACGGTATCGTGGGCGACCTGTTCAAGGCCGTGCCCATTCTGGTGGAAGAGATCAAGAAACAGAAAAAGTGACAAGCGCGGGCTGTCTGGCGCGGATCAATCCCGGATGTTGCGCCCCTGACCGCCCCGAAGCGCGCCCTGGCGGCGGCTTCCCCATGCAAATCTGGAGTGCGGATGAATCCCATATTGATGAGTGTGGCCCTGATCGCAGGCCTGGTGGTCTTTTCCTACAGCATGTACCGGCGCATCGCTCTGCTGACCCGGCTCGGCCCGGAGAACCGGATCGGCAATATCCGGGAACGGATCGCCCTGCTGTTCAAAATCGGCCTGGGACAGAGCAAGCTGGTGGGGCGCCAGCGGGAGCGCTCCTCCGGCGCCATGCACTTTTTCATTTTTTGGGGATTCCTGATCCTGGGCCTGCGGGAGATCATCATATTCGGGGAGGCCTTCACCCCCGGATTTCAGGAGCTGCTGCCCTTGCTGGGCTCCGCTTCCATCGGCGCCTATCTCTACACTTTCGTCTACGACCTGTTCGAGGCGATCGTGGTGGTGATGGTGCTGTTCGCCTTCTACAGGCGGATCGTGGTGGTGCCCGAGCGTCTGAACATCAACGCCGAAGGCAGCCTGATCCTGGCGCTGATCCTGGGGGTGGTGAGCACGGACCTCATACACGAGGCGGGCAGGTTCAATCTGGTCACTCTCTACGGCTACGACCTGCACCTGCTTTCCCATCCGGTATTCGGCACGGAGATGGACTGGGCGCCTTTCGCCGCCCTGCTGGCCGCGGCCACGGCGAGCTGGGGCGAGGGCATGATGGCAATGTTCTATCAGCTTGGGTTCTGGAGCCATATCCTGATCGTCCTGTTCTTCCTGAACCTGCTGCCCATCTCCAAGCACATGCACGTCATTACCGCGCTGCCCAACGTGTTTTTCGGCTCCCTCGGCTACCCGCATACCCCCGTGGCCCTGCTGGACCTGGAAGACGAGGAAGCCTGGGACAAGGGCGCCCTGGGCCTGGACCGCATCGAGCAATTGACCTGGAAGCAGGGCCTGGACCTTTACACCTGCACCGAGTGCGGGCGCTGCCATGACATCTGCCCCACCTACGTGACCAGCAAGCCGCTCACCCTGAAATGGTTCAACGAGAGCCTGCGCGATCACATGGACGAGCAGCAGGACAACCTCCTGCGCACGGGCAAGAGCGAGGGAGAGGGCTCCATGGTGGGCGATGGGATGGTGATCCACCCGGACACTCTCTGGGCCTGCACCACCTGCCGGGCCTGCGAGGAGGTCTGTCCCGTATCCATCGAGCATGTGCCGCGCATCATCGCCATGCGCCAGGCCCAGACCCTGATGCACGATGCCCAGCCCGCCGAATTGAACAACACCTACCGGGGCCTGGAGCGCAACGGAAATCCCTGGGGGCTGGGCTATGACCAGCGGGCGGACTGGGTCGAGGGCATGGACATTCCCATCCTCACCGAGCCACCCGCCGAAGACGTGGACGTGGTGATGTGGGTGGGCTGCATGGGCTCCTTCGACGGCCGCAACCAGCGCATCGCCCGGGCCACCGCCACCCTGTTGCAAAAGGCGGGCGTGCGCTTCGCCATGCTGGGCACGACGGAAAAATGCACCGGCGACCTGGCCCGGCGCTCGGGCAACGAGCTGCTCTACCAGACCCTGGCCAAGGAAAATGTGGAGAACCTGAACCGGCTCCAGGTAAAAACCGTGATCACCCAGTGCCCGCACTGCGTGAACAGCCTGAAGAACGAATACCCGCAACTGGACGGCCACTACGAAGTGTTCCACCACTCCCAGTACATCGCCAAACTGGTGGATGAGGGCCGGCTCAAACTTGCCCCCAGCCAGGAGGGAACGGTGACCTTCCACGATCCCTGCTACCTGGGCCGCTACAACAATGAGTACGACGCCCCGCGCATGCTGGTGGAGCGCTCCTCGCACGAGGGCCTGACGGAAATGAAGCGCAGCCGCAACGAGAGCTTCTGCTGTGGCGCCGGGGGGGGGCGCATGTGGATGGAAGAGACCATCGGCACCCGCGTCAACGAGGAGCGGGTGCGCCAGGCCTACGAAGTGGGCGCCACCACCATCGCCACCGCCTGTCCTTTCTGCATGACCATGATCGACGACGGGATCAAGGCCAGTGGCAAGGAAGACGAGGTGCAGGTGCTGGACGTGGCCGAACTGGTGCTGGCCTCCCTGGAATCCGAACAAGGCTAGGCTGGGCCGGCCGGACTTCCTACAAAAGCGATAAAAAATTAATGACTGAAATGGTGGGGCGGGCACCTCCGTCCACCCCCACGCCGGCCCCTTCGCTCAGGACAAGCCTCCCCCGCCAAGGGGGAGGGAGTAATGCGCCTCATTCCGGTAGCCTGGCTTTGCGCAGCAATTCCATCATGCGCTCCGAATCCTGCTCATGCTTGAAGGGAAACAGGCGTGTAAGCATACCCGCTATAACAGGCTCAAATCCTCTCCGGAATAAATATTAAGGACGAACGACCAGTATGATGTGGATACCACTTTCAAAATTGTGGTATGGATGGTTCGACCAGTCGTTAGGGCCATATTGGCGGCTACAACTGGAAAATGTCGGATGAAATTACACTTTAGCCCTACATCACC
>JAPUIH010000126.1 GCA_027297205.1 SAR324 cluster bacterium
GAAATCCATCACGGAAGTCACGTCCCGGAACACACCCCGGGCCAGGGCGCCCTGCTGGAAGCCGCCCGACCAGAAGGCGCTGGAGGACGGGTCCCAACCCATGGCCGCGGCGGCCTTGGCCGCCCACAGGGTGAAGCCCCAGGTGATGCTCCAGGGATGCCCGGCGATCAGCAGCACCGCCCAGTTGAGCAGGGCCAGCAGCGCCGCGCTGAGCAGCAGGGGCCAGGGGCCGCGCAGCAGCCCGCGCCAGGAGAACTCCTGTCCCAGCAGCGATCGCTGGGGCGCGTTCCGCGCCCAGAAGCGCAGGGCCAGGTAGATCAACGTGAGCAGGGCAAATTGCGCCAGCACGGCGCCCACCCAGCCCAATTCGCGGCCCAAGGAGACCGGGGCCAGCCGGGGCAGGGTGGACCACCAGCCCAGATGCAGGCTGGCCCAGAAGGCGCCCGCGCAAAAAGCCAGCAGGGTAACCGCCATGCGTGGGTTTCCGCCGCCCACGGTGAACAGGGTGCCCGAGCCACAGCCCCCGCCCAGCTGCATGCCCACGCCGAACATGAAGCTGCCCACCGCCAGTTGCCAACCCAGGGGCGCCAGCGCCCCCACCACCCCGTGGCCGAACACATTGCCGCCCGCCAGGATGGGCGCGAAGAGCAGGGAGGCCGCGCCCAGCATCAGCAGTTGCGCGTTCACCCCGGCCATGTCCCGGTACAGAATGGCCCGCCGGTAGGCGCCGGTGAAGCCGAAGGCGGCATGGTAGAGGCTCATCCCCAACAGTCCGCCCACCAGGAAGAGCAGCCCATGCTTCCAACTGCCCGCGCCCAGCAGCAGGCCCCCGGCCAGGAAGGCCAGCGCCCCCAGCCCCGTCACGGCCCATTGGATGGGCATGCGCGGAGCGCCTCCGCCACTGAAATAGGAGATCGACGTCATTGCTGCTCCGGGGAATGCTTGCCCGCGCCGGTGCGCGTTGCGATCCGCGCACCCGCCGCATCTCGTGTCCTTCCCCGCAGCATGCGCGCGATCGGCCACTACGGCAAGTGGGATGCCTTACGAAATGATGGAGTGGCCGGGCGTTGCGCCTAGGCTGTCCTGAGCGAAGTCGAAGGGAAGTGCGCGGAGTCCTCTGCCGCCAAATGCAGGCGCCAATACCGTATTCTCTGATAGAACCTAGACCCGCTCGGCGCCGAATTGCAGCATGGGGCGCCTGCCGCTCAGGTAATAGAGCAGTGAGCCCACCACCAGCATATTGCAGACTCCGGAGGCGGTGCCCACGGCATAGGGCAGCAGATAGGAGCCGCTCAGGTCAAAGAGCAGGCCGCCCAGGTAACCTCCCAGGCCCATGCCCACGTTGCCGAAGAAAAACACCGTGCCCACCGAGCTGCCGATCCTGTGCAGGGGCATGTACTCCCGCAGAATGATGGCATAAGCCGGGATGATACCTCCGTAGCCCAAACCGAACAACAGGGCGATCGCGTAGAGGCCGGGCAGGGATTGCGTCTGGGTGAACCAGAAGGTGAACGCGGTCTGGATGGACGAAAACAACAGCAGGGAGCGGATGCCGCCAATATAGTCGGCCACCTTGCCCACGCCCACCCGGCCGATCACGCTGCACAGCATCATAAATCCCATTACGCTGGCCGCCGTCCGGGCGGAGATCCCCGCGTCGGTGAGCAGGGACACCTGGTGAATGATGGGAATGGACATGCAGATGCAGCACAGCACGATGGCGGCGCTCAACACCATCGCAAGCCTCCCCGGCGCGATGGAGTTGCCGGGGTCTCCTCCCACCCCGCCGGCCCGGCGGGAAATGGCCTTGGCCTGCGCCGCCCCCGGCGCGGCCTGGATGAGCAAGGTCAGGGGAATTACGATCAGCCAAAACCCGATGCCCATGACCATAAAGGCCTCGCGCCAGCCTATTTCGGAAATGAGGTACCGCGCCACCAGCGGCACCAGCGCGCCGCCCACGCTCTGCCCGGCCATCACCGTGCCGATGGCCATGCCATGGTTCCGCTCGAACCAGAACCCCACGTTGGCGATCAACGGGGCGAGGAAAGTGCTCAGGGCCAATCCGACAAAGGGACCGAACAGCAGATAGAGTTGCCACAGGGCGTTGATGCGGCCAAGCATTAGCAGGGATGCGCCCAACGGCACCGCGCCGCCGATCACAATGGGCCGCGGGGCGTAGCGGTCGGCCAAATAGCCCATCAGAATGCCGCCCAGCCCGTTGAGCAGGGTGGCAAAAGTGTAGGCCAAAGCCGTATCGCCCCGCGCCCAGCCGAATTCGGCCGCCAAGGGCTTGAGAAACACGGATATGGAAAACAGGCTGCCGATGCCCATTCCGATGATGGTGGCGGAGGCGAAGACGATCAGCCACGCCCGGCCTTCCCGGCCGCGGAAAGTATCAAGCAAGGTTACTTGTCCGTTGCATAACCGTTATCCATAGGTACAGCGCCCGCCCGGTGGGCTGGGCGTTGTTTCAGCCTCTTTCCTCTTTGTCAGAGTCTTAGATATATCTCACAATTTCTTTCTGAAATAAATTACCCGCTCGGTTTCCACAAAACCCCAAGCTGAGTGGGCCTGATGAGATACGGTATTATCCAAATCGGCATCAGAGCCCATCTCGGTGAATCCCTCGCTCCTGGCCCAATTGACCGCGGCATGCAAAAGCTGTCTTCCGATACCCTTTGACCTCCATGAGGAATCGACCCAGATTCCTTCCAGGAATGGGACGGGCCGTGAGTCGCAGCCATTCGCAAAGGGCCTGACATACAACTCAAGAAACCCTATTGCCTCTATTCCGTGCCAGGCCGCCCAGGCGATGAAATTGTCCGACTGCATAAGTTCTCTCACTTCGCCCCGGTGCTGGGTCCTGGTAGCCGAGGGCCATAACTTCCGCCTTAATTTCAGCCAGCCGTCCAGATTCGACTCGTTGAGAGTTCTGATTTCCACCATTGTCTCCTTGTCCAATGCGATATTGCGGGCGCCGCTGGATGCCCATGGGGATTCTTCCCTTGCCCCGCGCCTCCTCCTTATTTTATTTCAAGTGCGGGCCTTGGAAAATTTGCCCGCAGATTCAGACTGGTAATAATTGCGTTCAGCATAGCAACCGCCCATCCGTCTGTCAGAGACGATGAAGATGGCGTGAACCCCGCCTGCCCTGGAGCCATGGGGTTTAATTAATGCCAATCACCGGCCGCCCCGCCGCTGGATTGCCGGACCGGCCCGCGCTACAGTGGAGCCATGGATCTGGAGTTCTATCTGGACAATGCGGCCACCACGCCCCTGCTGCCCGAATCGCTGGCCCAGGCGCGGCCCCTGCTGGAGGAGCAGTTCGGCAATCCTTCTTCCCTGCATCCCCTGGGCATGCATGCGCGGCGCGCCATCAAGCATGCGCGGGAGCAGTTGGGGATGGAGTTGGGCCTGCCGCCCCAGGCGGTGTTGTTTACCGGGGGCGGCACGGAAAGCGACAATCTGGCCCTGCGCTGCGTGTTCGCCAGCGGGCGGTTGCAGGGGGAGCGGCTGCTGATCTCCGCCATTGAGCACCCGGCCGTGCGAGAAACCGCCCGCGCCCTGGAGCGGGAGGGCGTGCGGGTGGAGCGCATTCCGGTGACGGCGCAGGGGGTGATCGATCTGGAGGCCCTGCAGGGCCTGTTGACGCCGGAGCTGCGCATGGTCTCCTGCATGGCGGTCAACAACGAGTTGGGCACGGCCCAGCCCCTGCGGGAAATCGGAAGGCTGATCAGGGATAAGGCGCCGCGCGCGGTCTTTCACGTGGATGCGGTGCAGGCCTTCACCAAGCAGGCCCTGCCCTGGCGGGAGGCGGGGATCGATCTGATTACCCTGAGCGGGCACAAGGCGCACGGGCCCAAGGGCGTGGGGGCCCTGCTGCGCTGCCGGGAGCTGCCCCTTGAGCCCTGGCTGCAAGGGGGTGGGCAGGAGGACGGCCTGCGCAGCGGCACGGAAAACCCCTTCGCCATTGTGGCCTTTGCCCATGCCGTCCGCCGGGCCGCCGCCATCCACCGCGGGCAACGCCAGATGCGCGCCGCATACCACAGCCTGTGGATGGAGGAACTGCAGGCGCATCCCCGGCTCAAGCCCTTCCACTCCGGCCAGGCCACGCCCTTTGTGATCAGCTTCCGCCTGGACGACGTGCCCGGCGAGGTGACCCTGCACCATCTGGAGCAGGAGGGGCTGTTCGTCTCCACCGGCTCGGCCTGTTCCACCCGCAAGCCGGAGCCCTCCCAGGTGCTGCTGGCCGTGGGCATGCGCGAGGCCGAGGCGCTGGCTACCGTGCGGCTCTCCTTTTCCCTGCACAACACCGTGGATGGGTTGGAGCGCGTCTTCCCCGCCTTCCGCAAGGCCCTGGCCAAGCTGAACAAGCTATAGGATACCCGTGCCGTGCCCGGAGGGGGCAGTGTCCTACTCATTGCGTAATTCGTTCAAATATAATTGGTCTGCAAAAGTTTCTTCAGTTTAAAGCACAAGATTAGCAAGAGGATTGAAATGATATACAAACTTTGGGGGGTAGTTTTCGCTCTCGTTTTGTTCGCTGGTTTTACCAATGATGCCAGCGCCCAAAGCCCGGCCGAGCGCGGAAAGTACCTTGTTACCATTGGGGGCTGCAATGATTGCCATACGCCTTTCAAGATGGGTCCCAAAGGTCCGCACCCTGATATGAGCCGAATGTTGTCCGGGCATCCCGAGAATCTGAAAATGCCGCCTGCACCTGAATTGCCGCCCGGACCATGGATTTGGATCGGGGCCGGAACGAATACCGCGTTTGCCGGGCCTTGGGGAGTTTCCTACTCGGCAAATTTAACGCCTCACAATTCAGGGATTGGCGATTGGTCAGAGGAGATGTTCATAAAAGCATTAAGAACAGGTAAGCATCTGGGCGTTGGCCGGCCCATTATGCCGCCGATGCCCTGGCTTAATTATGCTGCAATGACTGCCGCCGACCTAAAGGCGGTATTCGCTTTTCTCAAATCGATCCCACCCATTGCAAATAATCCACCGCCTTACGCGCCACCCAAATAGAAGGGGTGTGCACCGCCTGGCGGCACCGCCGTGCCGCTGGGCACCGCAGCTTTCCGCAACGCAGCATGACGTATCGCAACGCACGGCTTATCAGTTGGGCAAATAGAACCTCGATGCTCCACACTCCGCTGGCAAGCCCCGCCCGTCGCTCCGGTGATCCGCAAGCTCTGGTGAAACCGGCAAAATTTGCAGTAGGCGAGATGCGCCGCCACAGCCGCCATTAGGCTGTTCAGCTTTTTACTGAAAGCGTTGGCCGGTGCGGTGAGCCGTCTCATGCGCATCGCGAGGTTTTGCCTTTCCATGTAAGACTTGCTGATCTCCCCACGCCCGCCCGGTGCTTTGCAACCTGCGGGCGTTTTGCTAAATTGGCGGGTTCGCCGGGGGGCTGCTGGGCGGCTCAATTAAATCACCCAAAGGAGAATGCATGGAATTGCAAGGGCAAGTGGCTCTGGTCACCGGAGGCGGCCAGGGCATCGGCGCGGAGACCGCACGCCAACTGGCGGCCCAGGGCGCGAAGATCGTCGTGGCGGACTGGAACGAGGAAACCGCCGCCCAATGCGTGGAGGAGCTGAGGGGCGCCGGCGGCGAGGCGGTGGCCACCAAGGCGGACGTATCCAAGCAGGGGGAAGCCGAGCGCATCGTGGAACTGGCCGTACGGGAATTCGGGCGGCTGGACATTCTCATCAACAACGCCGGCATTACCCGCGATTCCTCCCTGCTCAAGATGGAGCCTCACCAGTGGGATCAGGTGATCGCCGTCAACCTGTCCGGGGTCTACTACTGCGCCCAGGCCGCGGCCAGGCAGATGCGCGAGCAGCAGTATGGCCGCATCGTCAGCGCCTCTTCCATCTCCGCCTTCGGCAACTTCGGCCAGACCAACTACGCGGCCACCAAGGCGGGCGTGGTCGGCATGACCAAATCCATGGCCATCGAGTTGGCGCACTACGGCATCACGGTCAACGCCATCGCCCCGGGCTTCATCCAGACCGCCATGACCTCCGCCATTCCCAACGAGATGCGCGAGGCGACCGTTGCCGCCATTCCCGTGGGACGTGCGGGAGACCCCAATGATATCGCGCGGGTCTACGTGTTCCTTTCCCTGCCGGAGTCCAGCTTTATCACCGGGCAGCTGTTCGTGATCGACGGCGGCAGAACCCTGGGCCGCTAGCACCCCATGGCTTGCATCCCCTCCACCTTCCCGGCCGATTCGCGCCTATGAACCTGCCGCGTCTGATCGTGAGCGACCTGGACGGCACCCTACTGCCCGAGTGCAAAGTGTTGCCGCGCCATACCCGGCAGGTGCTGGGGCGGCTGGCGGATATGGGGGTGGTGATCGCCCTGGCCTCGGGCAAGTTCTTTCATCTCACCTGGGAATACGCGCAACTGCTGGGCCCCGGCACGGTGGCCATCGCCCTGGACGGCGCGCGCTTCGGCTATGCGCCCGGCAACGGCTCCAGCAACGGCATCCCCCGCGAGGTGGCGCTTTCCATCCTGGACGCCCATGACGCGCCGCACCTGGAAATGTTCGCCGACAACGGCGCGGACGAGATGCTGTTGCGCTTCCGCACGCCGCGGGTGCCGGAGTCCATCCAGAACTGGGCCAGCCGCATTCACCGGGTGGAGGATGCCCGCCCCCTCCTGGTGGGCGACCCGGCGCTGGTAGCCTTCTATGGGGAGCACTGGGCCGAGATGCGGGAGATCGCCCAGGCCACCGAATCGGCCCATCCCACCCTGCGGGCGGCGGTGTTCGAAGCCTCGTCCTATGGCACGGCGCGGGTGGTGATCCAGCAGCGGGATATCACCAAGGGCAGCGGCGTGCTGGAGCTGTGCCGGCACTTCGGCTTCGCGCCGCGGGAGTGCATGGTCTTCGGGGACTGGTACAACGACCTGCCCCTGTTCTCGGCGGGCTGCACCAACGTGGCCATGATCAACGCGGTG
Organism: SAR324 cluster bacterium; assembly: GCA_027297205.1. Lineage (GTDB taxonomy): Bacteria > SAR324 > SAR324 > SAR324 > JACQKK01 > JAPUIH01. The sequence goes on from JAPUIH010000126.1 coordinate 6,970, forward strand.
CCAGAATTGCAGGCCCAGGCCCATCACCTCACCGAGCGGGACAACGAGGCCGAAGGGGTGGCCCATTTTCTGGCGGCGCGCTTCCTTTGAGTGCGGCCCATTGCCTCCATTTCAGAATTCCGGATGACTGTTCAGTTTTTGGTTGTCATGAAGAGTGAAGCAGGGCATCTATTGCAAGTGTGGTATCTATCCGGATTTGTGGCGTGAAAAAACAGTTTCTACGCCGCGCTCAATTTTACAATATGCGAACTGACACACTGTCCAGGGGAGGGAGGCAGCGCCGCGCAGGGGTTTATGTGATCCCAGGGCTCAAGCCGCCTTCCGTCTGCGGTGTGAGGAAGAGTCTGGAGGGCAAGATGCGCTCCAGCCTTGCAGCTCAATTGAATGCAAGGTTCCCCAAAAAACTCAGCAACCATAATTAACCAATCGTAAAAGGAAGTACGATGACGATCGATGCCAGCCTGATGTTCATGTACACGGGCTTTTTTCTGTCCGCATTTGCGGTCACCTCGAACGACAGCATCCAGACCCTGGGCACCTTCCTCAGCTCGAACTACACAATGAAATGGTACAAGCTCTGGGCGGCGGCCTCGGCGGTGCTGGTGGCGACCCTGGTCTACAGTTGGCTTGTGTACGGCGGGGATGTTTCCTATGGCCGGCTGACCAGCATCCCCCGCCCCGAGGTGTTCCAGTGGTACCATGCGGCGGCGCCGATCATGCTGCTGATCTTGACCCGCTTCGGCATTCCCGTCAGCACGACCTTCTTTGTGCTCTCCTTTTTTACCGAAGCCCCCGTGCTGCAGAAAATGCTGGTCAAGACCGTCGCCGGCTATGCCCTGGGCGCGGTGGTCGCTTATGTGGTGTGGAGCATCCTGGTGCGGTTCATCAATGAGCACGAGCCGGTCACCATCCAATCCCACATCCGCCGCTGGCGGATCGCCCAGTGGGCCCTCACCGGGTGGCTGTGGTCCATATGGCTGGCCCATGACATGGCCAATATCGCGGTCTACCTGCCCCGCCAGATGAGTTTCCAGCATCTGCTGTTCGCTCTGGCAGTCACCGTGAGCAGCCTGGGCATCATCTTTTACCGCCGGGGAGGGGAAATCCAGAAGATCATCCTCAGCAAGAGCGGCGCCCGCTATATCCGCTCGGCGACGCTGATCAACCTGGTGTACGGTTCCGTGCTGCTGGTCCTTAAGGAGTACAGCCACTTCCCCATCTCGACGACCTGGACCTTCGTGGGGCTGCTCTGTGGCCGCGAACTGGCCGTGTTCCAGCTTCACAACAAAGGGAAGCCGCTCAGGTCCGTATTTCCCGTGCTCACCAAGGATTTCTTCAAAATCACCATCGGCCTTTCCCTGAGCATCGCCTTGGCCTTTATGCTGGTGAATGAATAGGGATCGTCCCCGCCCGCCTTATCCCAGCCATGGCAAGAAGGGGTGCCACGGACAAGCCCAGCTTGTCCGTGCCGGAAGCGCCGCATGCTCCCAAAAACACGGACAAACGAGTTTGTCCGTGCCACCTTTTTTGCAATGATTCGGGTGGTGCGGGCGTTGCTGCCGGTACAGCACATGGGTGGCGCCTCGGTTGACTTTGCCGTGCCGGGATAGTCCAATTGCCGGATAGTGCAATGATTGAAGCGCGGCGCGGGCCGTGGGGCCCCTGCCGGGCGCGAGGAATGGAACATCCAGGCGGAAAGCATGCAGGCACCGGATCAGGGCGGCTGGCCACTGTATCAGTTGCGCGCGAAGAACATCTCCGTCCAATCGGAAAACAAGATACACAGTGACGGGGTCGCCCGTTCCCTGGGGTTTGGCGGGGCGCTGGTGTCCGGGGTGGCCGTGTATTCCTACATGACCCGGCCCCTGGTGGAACGTTATGGAGAGGCCTGGCTGGGCCGGGGCACGGGGCTGGCCACTTTCTACAAGCCTGCCTATGAGGGCGATCTGCTGGACATTCAGGCCGCGGGGCCGGACAGTCTGGAGGGCGGAGAGTTTCCGCTGGTCACCGTGCGCAATGCAAGCGGGGTTGAGCTGGCGCGGCTGGAGGGGCCGCCCGGCGATGCGCCGCTGCAGCAGGAAGAGTTGGCCGGTCTGGCCGCCACGCCGGGGCCGAACGCGTGCCCGTGAGCTGGGAGGCGGTGCAGTTGCGGCAGCCCCTATGGACGCTGCAGTGGCGTCCGCGGGCCGAGGACAATGCCGAATGGTGCGAGGGTGTGATGGACGATCTGCCGCTTTACCGCGAAAGCAGCGAGGCGCCGCTGCATCCGGGCCTGGTGCTGAGGGCCGCCAACCGGGTGCTGAGCAACCAGTTTATTCTCCCGGCGTGGATTCACGTCAGCAGCCAGGTGCGGCACCGGGTGATGCTGCGGGT
>JAPUIH010000127.1 GCA_027297205.1 SAR324 cluster bacterium
GCCGCAATCTGCAATACACCTTCCGAGGGCACCTGCTTAAGCACCTCTCCGGTCTTTTTGTCCCGCACAATGGCGAAGGTACGGGCCGCCTCCTCGTTCAGCTCAAAGGCGATGCCCTTGAATTGCTGGAATTTTTGGAGATGCCTGTTAATGGTATCAATTGAGGACGAAAGTTTCTTCACGAAATTTTCGCGGATGTTCGCGGAATTCGTGGGGTCGAAAATTGCGAGTTCCTTCTTCAGTCTCGGATTCTGCATAATTTTGGGGTCAAACAGGGCCAAGGGCTTCAACGGCTTCAACTTGCCGCCAATCCCGGTTTTCTTTGGCAGCCGGTTGTCCTTGGGATCGAACAATTGCGACAGTTCCAGTTTCTTCACCATGACAGTTCTCCCTCGAAAGGATGTGCATTACTTTTTCAAATCGATTCGGCTTTCTTTTCGCTTCCGCCGTTCCAGGTATTGCTTAAGCCTGGTTTGCTGATCGAACTCCCGCAATTCGGCGCGCAGCCGGACCTGTTCCTCCTGCATACGCGTCTCCAGCGTGCTTTCGTTCTCCAGGATGGCCTCCACCACCTCCGCAATCTCGCGAATTTGTGGGGCCTCCGCCAGCAATTGCGGCTCCGCCGCTTCGGCTTCCAGTTGCCCGTCAATGGCACTGATCTTTCCGAACAGGCGTTCCTTGCGTTCCAGCAGGGGCGTCAGTTTGTCCAGATCGACCAACAGCAACTCCTCCTGTGTTGCCGTGAACACTTCATTCATCAGATTCAGTTTTTCTTCCAGCAGCCTCAAGACAGCCGGGTCAAGGGCGGCCCGCTCGTCACTTGCCAATGCAAAACTCCGCAAAGATCCGTTCCAGCAGATCGTCCGCCGTGGTCTCTCCCACGATATCGCCCAGGGCGGCCAGCGCACGCTGCAGATCGATGGCCAACAGTTCATCGCCGGTGCCTATGTCCAGCGCCGCCGTGGCGGCTTGCACCGCATCCAGGGCGTTCTGGGCGGCGTGCTTCTGCCGCAGATTGGTGATCATGCCGTGCTCCGCGATGGGCCGCTGCTCGTCAAAAGCCCAGCTGCGGATGGATTGCTCCAGGCCGTCCATGCCCTCCCGGGTGAGAGCCGAAAGCACCACATGGGAGAATCCGGCCAGCCGTTCCGCCCAGCCCGGCAGGGCGGCGGGCATGAGATCGCGCTTATTGACAACCACCAGGGTGCGCTCCGGGCCGGCCGTGGTCAGCAGTGTCTCATCGTCTCCGCTCAGTGGCTCGGAGCCATCCAGTACCAGCAGAACCAGGTCCGCCTCTTGTTGGGCATGGCGGCTGCGGGTGATGCCTTCCTGCTCCACCCGTTCATCGCTGTGCCGGATGCCGGCGGTATCGGTAAGGCGCAGCAGCACACCCCCCACCACGGCACCCTCCTCCACCGTGTCCCGCGTTGTGCCCGGTATTTCCGTAACGATGGCCCGGGCTTCCCCGAGCAGTGCGTTCAACAAGCTGGATTTGCCCACGTTGGGCCGCCCAACAATGGCCACGCCCAATCCGTCGCGCATGATCCGCCCACGATCCGCCTCGGCCACCAGTTCACTCAGCCTTGCCTGCACCCCGCCCAGCCAATTGGCAATCTCCTCGCGGTGGGCGAACACGATATCCTCTTCGGGGAAGTCGATCCCCGCCGCGAGCAGCGCAGCCACGCGCTGCAGGTCCCCCTTCAGCCCGGTGATGGCCTCATAGAGCTTTCCCCGTAACTGGTTGACCGAGACCCGCAGGCCCGCCTCGGAGCGGGCTCGCACAATATCACCCACCGCCTCGGCCTGGGTGAGGTCGATCCTGCCGTTGAAAAAAGCCCGCATGGTGAACTCTCCCGGCTCCGCCAGGCGCGCACCGCCCGCCACAACCAGATCGAGTACCGAATTCAGCACCAGCGGTGCACCATGGCAGTGAATTTCCACCACATCCTCCGTCGTATAGGATCGTGGGGCCCTCATGGCCACCACCAGCACCTCGTCCAAAGGTGCCTCGTCTTTGTAAATCCATCCATGAAGCAGGCGATGCGACTCGGCTTCGGCCAGGCTTCCTCCTCCGTCCGGAAAAAATACCGGGTCCACGATGGCCACCGCGCCGCTGCCGCTGAGCCGCACGATGCCGACCCCGCCCATTCCCACCGGAGTCGCGATGGCGGCGATGGTATCCTCGCTTTTCCACTTCATAGTGGCCCGGCTCCGGATGTTGCCCCGTTACTGAGGTGGCCCGCTCCCTTCGCTCCGTGAAGGCAGGTAGGCGCATCCAAGCGCATCTACGCTTGCCGTTTCACGCAAATATCTGTTTTTACGACTGTATTTAATTAATATCATTCTTAAAAATTTCCCGGTAGCGGTCTCCAAACACACCAATTGCGCGCTGCGGATCCGTATCCCGCAGATTCGTCCGCACCAGTCTGCGCAAAATGCGGTTGGAACGGATTAGATCGCGCGCCAACTGCACGTAGGTGCGGTCAAAATCGAAACAGGACCTGATGGAACTCGCCAGCCGCGTCGAATCCAGGCTCGCCTGGTAGGCAAAGCGGAGCGCCGTATCGCTGCGCACCTTGAAATGCTGGACAAACTGCTCCTTGGCATCCTCAAAGGATATCTCGGCGGCACTGAGCCGTTTCTGGGCACAGGATTCCTCCAGCTTGGTTACACGCGGCAATCCCCGCCCGCATGACGCTGCTATCAGCAGCGCTCCCGCCAACAACAATCCCATCATCAGCCGGCGGGCGCCGTGGCGTCTCCAGCCGTTACAATTGCATAGTGAGACCATAAGTCTCCTCCCTTCTGTGTAAAGCCCGCGTGGGGCGGAATGCTTTACACCCATGTGGCACATGGTTGAGGAAAAATTTCCGCAGGGGCAATGCAGCCCGTGCAGCCATTCACCACCGCCAGTGCCTCAATTCCCGGCTCCGTTCTTAGCGCAACAGATCGATCACGATCCCGGGCATCTGATTGGCCTGGGCGATCGCCGCCACAGTGGCCTGCAGCTTGATGCGCTTCTTGGTGGCTTCCACCACCTCCTCGGCCACGTTCGCGTCTCGGATCGTGGATTCCGCGGCGGTGAGGTTTTCCACGGCAACCCTGAGGGTGGATATATTTTTCTCCACCTCGTTGCGCTGGAAGGCACCCAATTGGCCGCGCGTGAGGTTCATCTGGTCGATAGCCGTGTCGATCAGCTTGATCGAATCCGCCGCGCCCTGGCTGTTTCTTACGTTGATTTCCGCCAGGTTGTTGAACCCGCTCTGATTTTCCACCGCCCGGGACAAGAACTGTGGCCGCACCGAAGGCAGAGCCACCACCGTCTTCTGGGAAGCGTCCGGTACGATCTGGAAGCGCAGGGAGTTGTTGGCCACGTTGACCGTCCCCACGGTGCCCGTAGTAGGCCGCCGCTCCAATACAGGACGACCGTCCGGCCCATCCTCATTCACGACCACCAGGGGGCCGGAATAACGCACGGACAATCCGTCCGTGTTTTCCGAACCAGGAACCCCGGTCAGCACCTGGCCTTTGCCCACCGCCGCTTCCGCACCGATGGTGCCCTGGATATCCTTCCCGGTCTCGGCCTGCTGCACCACGTTGGCATTTTCGGAAATGATGCCCGACACCGAACTCACAGCCCGGAAGGTGGGCTTGCTGCCGAACTCTTTGTGCACGATGGAAATCGTGTCATCCTTGGTCAGGGTAACTTCCACCGCCAGCCCTGCCTGTTGCACTTCCGATTGCAGCTTGCCGAAGAAGTTCGGCGCCGTGTCCCCCTCCGCCGCCCGCACCCGCACCGTCTTACCTCCGACAAACAGGGTGACGTCCAGCCCCCGCACGTTCTTGTCGTCGATGGAAGTCGATCCTTCCAACATTGGCCGGGTGGCCACTTGGGTGATTTCTACCTGGTAGCCTTCAATGGGCGAGGTTTTCGTATTTACCGATCCCTTCAAAAAGGTCACCCCCCGGCCCTGAGCCTCCCCCGAGATCCCGGTACTGCCGTCCAGCAGCTTCTTTTTGCCGAACTGCGCGGACTCGGCAATCCGGGCCAGGGAAGAAATGCCGTTATCGATCTCCAATTGCGCCGCTTCCAGGGTTGCCTCGTCGTTGGCGCCCTCGTTGGCGGCCTGCAGGGCCAGTTGCCGCATCCGGATCAACAGATTGTTGACCTCGGTCAGGGCGCCCTCCGTGGTTTGAATCATGGTGTTGTCCAACTCGGAGTTTGCAATAGCCTGATTCAAGCCCGCAAGCTGCGCACGCATCTGCTCCGAAATGATCAATCCGGCGGGGTTGTCGGCCCCTTTATTGATCTTGAATCCAGAGGACAGGCGCTCCAGAGAGTCGGCCAGACTGCGGCTGGTCTCGTCCAAATTCCTCAGGGCTTTCAGCGCGGGAATGTTGTTGTTGATTCGCAAAGCCATGTTGACCTCTTTTCATGAATGATAAAGTCCCGGCATCCAGCCGCTGATTTGGCACCCGCCTCCATACTCTTGGCGCGGGAACGCACCGCCCGGCGCGCACACCACTCCACGCACCGACACACAGGACTGTCCAAAGGCGGACAACCCCATTCATCCGGACCTCCGCGGGGAGGCCGGGGCACAATTTGCACCACCGCCGCGGGCAACTTCCCGCCGGCGGATTGCTTCACGCACCGCACCCCGCACCACCGTGTGGAGGGCGGCGCTCCGCCTGCGTGGCGCGCACCAATCGTTGAAGGTGTGCGCCGCGCGGCACAGCCTGTTGGTCCCGCCGTGCAAGGCGGGGCGGACGGCCTGATCGCCGTCCGATCATAGACGTGCCGGCGCCGTATCCGGCGCGGATTAACGCGCCGCGGCCGGCGTTCGCCCTAATTCACCACTCCGCCTGACAAGCCAGGGGCGGATTCACCCATCAGGAGCCTCATCATGGCTCCCGGCAAGGACTGCTGCTGCGCTAGCAACGCGAGCCGCCCCTGCGATTTCATGCGGCTGCGCAAGGCGCTTGCCAGTGCTCTGGCATCCCCCGCGCCCGCGATACTCGAAAAAAACTCCCGCTTCCGCTCCGCCTGCATGCGCAGGCGGGAAAGGTTTTCCGCCAGCACGGAGCCGGATAGTTCGGCCAGGTGCCGGGCGGCTTCGCCCACTTCCGCTTCCGCCCGCTCCAGCAATCGCAGCGCGTTGTGCGCCTCGGCGGCATTGCCAAGCCGCAACCCGGCCAGGGAGCGGAACCCGCACTCGTTCTCCACGCCCAGCGCCAGCCGGCTTGGGTGCATGGAGTTGAGCCGAATTGTCACCGTCTGGCTCTCTCCCGTCCCCATGCGCAGCACCAAGGGCTGTTGGGCGACGATGATCCGGCCCACCAGGTGACCCTCGGGTCCCTCTCCCGCCTCCTGGGCGATTCCCAGCCTTATCAGGCTCTCGTGCCTGGGCTGGTTGCCCCCGGTGGCGGGAAGCTTGCCGTCATATCGCACGGCCAGGCCGGCGGTGGTGCGGTTGCCGGGACAGCCGGTCAAAATCCGCCCCGCTCCGGCCGCCGCTTCTCCATTGATGCTGCCGGAGACGTCGAGCCCGTTGTTCACTTGGCGCGGCCGTCCGTCCGGCAGCGAAAACCATCCCGGAGCCGAACTGAGCAGCGCGAAACCATGCGCCGAACCGTATCTGCGGTGGCGCACCAGAATCTGCCCGCCAGGCCCGCTGGCCGCCACTACCTCCAGCCCCTGGGCCGCCGCGGCATTATTGAGCCCCTTTGAAATCTGGTCCGCCCCCTCGCCGGGAGCCGGGAAATGCACCGCGCGGCGGCCATCCACCTCGATCGCCAGCCATGGCGCGGGACGCGTTACCCCGGGCGGAATCGTTACCGGCAACAGCGCAGTGGCGCGGGTGGCCTCATTGCGAATCCACACCGGATAGCCCTCAGGCGAAGAGGAACGGGTGTGATGCGAGGCGCCCACATATTCCAACCCATCTCCAAAGGCCATGCCCGAGCATCCCATCCCACCGTCCAGCAGACGCTGTTTGCCGAACAACAGCGACTCCACCAGCCCGGCGATGCTGTCCCGGGCTTGCTCCAGCTTTTCCGGGCCGCCGGCCGGAACGCCCGCATCCCCACCTTCGGCCGTGGC
>JAPUIH010000128.1 GCA_027297205.1 SAR324 cluster bacterium
GAATGGGCGCCTCTGGGCATCCGGGTCAATTGCATCGCGCCGGGCTACATTCTCACCGATATTTTCAAGCAACTCGCCGCTCAGGGCATCCTTGATCAGTCGGCCATGGAAAAACGCATTCCGCAAGGCAGGCTGGGAGAAGTGGAAGACATCGCCCAGGCCGCGATATATCTGGCCGGCGCTCAGGCGAAATACGTTACCGGCACGGTGCTCACCGTGGATGGTGGCTGGGACGCCTACGGATATCTCTAGGACGTGCCAATTCTACCCGCATTCGGGGTAACTAAGGGCCGTCATTGCAATGCGGTCCGGCAAGGGGAAAACAACATGACCGAGGCAAAGAAAAATATCATCACTCCGCCGCGCATGCTGGAAATCCAGGGTACGATCTTCGGAAACACTCTGGGCAAGGTGTTCATGGCGCTGGACGAGATGGATATGGGCGCGGTGCTGGCCGTGCACACCAACGATCCATGAGCGGCCAAGGATATACCCATCTGGGTCAGATGGAACCGGCAGGAATTGGTGAGCATCGCCGCGGAAGAGCAGCCGGGCTGGATTACCTACACTATTCGTAAGACAAGGCCACTCGGTGCCCGCTGGGCCGGCTACCGGATTATGCAGCGTCTGCCCGGCTACCTGCGCTCCCTGCTGACGCGTGTGGTTGCGCGTGTCATTCCCGCTATCCGGGCACCCTAAGCCGGGAAAGAAGTCAGCCCTCTTTACGTTGGGAAACTTTGTGCCCGAGGATGCTGTCCCCGATCACATTGCGCAGGGCCTGGGCCGTGCCTCCGCCGATGGTGAACATGCGCGCGTCGCGGGCCATGCGCTCCAGGGGAAAGTCACGGGAATAGCCCCGCGCCCCGAAGACCTGCAAGGCATCGTTGGTGATCTTGATTGCCGCCTCACTGGCGAAGACCTTGGCGATGGCCGCCAGTTCCTTGTCCGGGTAGCCAGTTTCGGGATCGAGTTCCGTGGCCGCCCTGTACAGCAACAGCCGGGCCGCATCCAACGCAATGCGGCTGTCCGCGAGCATCCAGCGCAGGCCCTGAAACTCACCGATGGCGCGCCCGAATTGCTTGCGCTCCTTGGCATAGGTCAGGGCTTGTTCATAAGCCCCCTGGGCCAGGCCCAGGGCCACTGTGCCTGCGCCTACCCGCTGGGAATTGTAGGCCGACATCAGGTTCCGGAAACCGACGGTGAGCAAGTTGTCCTTGGGCACCCGGCAGTTCTCGAAGTGCAGTTCGGTCTCAGGAATGCCCCGCAGACCCATCATGTAGGCCCGCCTGCCCACTGTAAAACCCTTCGTGCCGCGTTCCACCAGCACGCCCCCAATGCCCTGCTCCTCGCCGTTTTCAACGATGCGGGCAAAGACGAGATTGATGCGCGAGACGCCGCCCCCGGTGATCCAGCACTTGCTGCCGTCGAGCACGATCTCGCCGTTCTCGATCACGCCCCGGGTTTGCATGGCCGTGGCGTCCGATCCGGCTTCTGCCTCGCTGATGGCAATGGCGGGCTTGTCTCCCTCAAGCACATAGGGCAGGTAGCGCCGCTTGAGTTCCTCGCTGCCGAACTTGAGCAGCACCCCCAGCGCGCCCATGTTGCCCTCCACCACGATGCGGGCCGTGATGCCACAGACCTTTGCCATTTCCTCCACCACCACGATGGCATCGAAGATGGAGCGCCCCGCGCCCCCGTATTCCTCGGGGATGGTCATGCCCATCAATCCCGCCGCGGTAAGTTGCTCCACGTTTTCCCAGGGGTACTCCTCCGTCTCGTCCCACTTGGCGGCCCGCGGGGCTACATATTCCTCCGCCAGTTTGCGGGCCCGATCCTGAAGAGCCTGCTGGCCGGGGTCCAGCTTAAAATCCATGAAGCACCTTACGGAAATTCGCGTTTAGGGTGTCCGCGCGTTCAGGGTGGCCGTTTGCACAGGTATGCCCTGCCCTTCGGGGCACCGGATTGTAAGCCATGCCGCGCAATTAGGAAAGCGGGAGGCGCATTCGCCATCATCCCCAAGCCGGCCCGCACCCCTGGGGGCGCGCCGGGCATGGCTGGCGCTCGGGGTTCAGTCCAGGGGCCGCCCCGCCCCTTTGGGCGGCGGGCCCCCATAGCCCCAGACCAGCAGCAGCGCGGCCAGCATAATAATTTGCAGCACCAGATAGGTGCGGAGCCTGCTCAAATCGCGCTCGAAATATTTCAGCAAGTTAGGAATCAATACGTGCCGCGCTCCGGTCAGTTGTCCTGGCCCCAGGCTGCAGCGCGCGGCCAGATCGGCAATGAGGCGCGTGGTGAGTTCCCGCTGTTGCTCAGGCAGCCGGGCCAGGGTCAGCGCCTGACGGAGTGGAGCCAGGAGGGGCGGAGTGCCACTCAGCACTTGATCGGGCCGCTCCCGTAAGGTGTTCTCTGCTGATTCCAGCAATTCCAGGTACTGAAAGCCCGCGCCGATGGCCCAGGCCCAGGCAAGCAGGGCCAGGCCCAGCAGCACGGTGCGCCGCCGCAGGGGCGTAGGCGCCAGGCGCAGCAGGAAATACAGCGCCCCCGAACCCCAGAGCAGACCCAGGGTGAGATTGTCGGCGAGCGCTCCTGCGGAATCACCCTCAACCCGCCGCCAGGCATGGTAGAAAGCGGCGAACAACGGCCATGGAATCACCGCATCGCTAAGCCAGAGCCGCTCCATCAGCCGGGCGGCCGTGGCATGAAAGACCAGCCAGGTCACCCCGAGCGCCATCAAAAGCAACGCATAGGTGAAGAATGCCCAGGGTACGTAATAAGGGGAGAGGATCATGCCACGGATTGCTTGAAACCCGCCGTGAAGGTCTGCCAGGGCCCCTCGGGAGCATCCGGCGGGATGGGAAAGTACAGCGAGACCCGTTGCACAACGCCCTGGTAGCGCTCCCGCATTATGCCCGGCAGTTCGGCCGCGGCGCCGCAGACCGAGAATACATCCAGCATTTCATCCGTGATATGCCGGCCCATCTTGTCCCAGTCCCCCGACCTGGCCAGCTTGCTCAGTTTTTCGGCCACCGCCTCCCATCCGTGCAGTGCCATCACGTCGCGGTAGTTGGGAGTCGCGGCATAGAAGGATATCTGGTCGCAGATTTCCGCTTCCTTTTCCAGCCGTGCGGATTCCGTCTCCCCGCTCACGGCAAATACCGGGGCGAACAATGTCAGATCGTCCACGGATTTGCCGCGCTTCTTCGCGCCGGCATCAATATTGGGCCGCACCACCTCATTCAGATAGCGTACCGAATGCATGGGATGCACGGTGAAACCGTCGGCGACCTCGCCCGCGGTGCGGCACATCAGGGGTTTCACCCCCGCCAGATAAATGGGAATCTGGGGATGGTCGATGGGCCCTGGATTGAAGAAGGGCGTAATCAGCGAAAACTGGTAAAAACGCCCCTTGAAATTGGGCTTGCTGCCGTTCTGGAAAGTATCCCAGATAGCCCGGATGCAGCGGATCAGTTCATTGACCCGTGGCGCCGGTGAATCGGAAGGGGCGGAGAGTCTCCGCACGTTATGGGCCCGCACCTGAGTGCCCAGGCCCAGCATGAAGCGTCCCCTGCTGGCTCGCTGGATATCCCAGGCCACCGTGGCGGTGATCATTGGGCTACGCGCAAAGGCCACGGCGATATTCGTGCCCACCATCAGGCTGGAGGTGGCCAGGGCGCCGATGGTGAGGGGCAAAAAGGGATTGTGTGTGGATTCAAAGCTCCACACGGCGTCGAAGCCCATGCGTTCCAGGCGCTGGGCCTCCGCCGGGACTTTTTCCAGGTCGAACTGTCCCAGTTGGGCGTCGATTTTCATGGGGCACTCTTTCGCGGGATTGGCGCATGGGTTGCGCATTGTTCTGAATTCATACGCCGCATCATCCTCAGGATAGACGGTGGAATTCAAGTGATATTTGTCTCATAATTTTTCTGTGTGCAAGCCCCACATCCCCTAGGCTGGAGTCCGGATCAGCGTCTTGCAAATTTCCCAAGATGGAATATTCAACTAGTTGAGCGCCCATCATTCTTTCCTGGAGTCCCGTTTCAACCCGCCAGTTACGCCCGCGGATCATATAGCAACGTTAAGGGACTGGCCGGGCGCCACGCCGGACGGCAGACCAGCACGGTGATCGGATCTACAAGGGAGCTTTGCAACCAGCTTTCTTTGCGGCTGGCCCAGCTTTCCGTTTGCGGCAGGGGGAATAACGTGGAAAAATCGCCTATAGTGACAAGCCCGTGCGCCGGACGCGCGGGGATTTGCCATACTTTTCCCAAGCGCTGCCCGCATAAGCAATGAGTCAGTACAAGTACCTCTTCACGCCGATCCGGCTGGGCCCCGTGCGTCTGCGCAACCGGGTGGTGTTTGCAGCCCACCTGACCAATTTTGCCCAGCACAACCGGCCCTCCCAACAGCTGATCGACTACTACCGGGAACGGGCCAGGGGCGGCGCGGGGCTGATCATCACCGAAGAGCAGTCGGTGCACGTCAGCGATTTCGCCTATGAGAAGCTGATCCATGCCTATGATGCCAGTGTAATTCCCGATTACAGGCGGCTTACCGACGCAGTGAAAAGCGAGGGCGCGGCCGTCTTCTGCCAACTCAATCATAACGGATTGCAGGGATTCAGCTTCTTTAACGACGAGCCGCTCTGGGGGCCGTCTCCGGTGGGGGATGCCCTGTTCCGGGAAATTCCCTCGGCGGCGGATGAAGAGCAGATCGCGCAGTTGGTGGAGGGGTATGCCCGCGTGGCCGCCCACGTGCGGGAAGGGGGATTCGACGGGGTGGAGTTGCAGGCCTCCCACTCCAGCATTCTCAGGCAGTTTCTCTCCCCCTACAGCAACAAGCGCGAGGACGCTTATGGCGGCACCCTGGAAGGACGTATGAAGTTGGTGGTGGATGTGCTGCATGTGGTGCGCGAGGCGTTGGGCGGCAACCTGGCCATGGGTATTCGCCTCTGCACCGATGAGTTGCTGGACGGAGGGCTGGTGCTTTCCGAAGTGGTGGAGATCGCACGCAGGCTGGATGCCTTGGGTGTGCTGGATTTCATCAATACCAGCATTGGCACCACCGGGAAGCTATACATGGTGGAGGGGCCCATGTCCGTCCCGGCGGGCTACCAGAGCGGACATACCGCCGCGGTGCGGGAGGCGGTGGCCGTGCCGGTGATCGCCGTGGGGCGCATCAACGATCCACAGATGGCTGACCGGCTGCTGGCCGATGGGGTAGCCGACCTGGTGGGAGTGGTGCGGGGTCAGATCTCCGATCCGCAATGGGCCATCAAATCGGAGCACGGGCAGGCCGCCGAAATCCGTAAATGCATCGCCTGCAATCAATATTGCATCGGGTTGATGGGTCTCAACGCGCCCCTGAGCTGTATCCAAAACCCGGCCAACGGAGAGGAAGGGCGGCTGGGGATGGACAGCTATCACCCCACGGATAATCCCAAGCGGGTGTTGGTGATTGGCGGCGGACCGGCGGGCATGGAAGCGGCTATTGTGGCCGCGGGCCACGGGCACAAGGTCACTCTCTATGAGCGCGAGCAACATCTGGGCGGCAACGTAAATCACATCATTAAAACGGCGAGCCGGTCGGAGTATGGGGACCTGATCCGCAACAAAACCGGGGAACTGCAGCGCCACGGGGTGGAGTTGCTGCTTGGCGTTGAGATGAGCGAGGCGTCGATCCTCGCCGAAGCCCCCGGAGTGGTGATCCTGGCCACGGGACAGGAGGAGCTGCCCCCCTCCCACATTCCAGGTATGGAGGGGCAGCGGGTGCGCACGCCTATCGATATTCTCAACGGTACGCGCCCGGAACCCTGCCATGTAATGATCATCGACGATATCGGATTTCACCAAGCCACCAGCCTGGTGGAGTACCTGGCGGAAGGGGGCTGCCGAATCAGCATGATCACCTCCGCCTTCTGTGTTGGCCAGGAACTGGGCGTCACCCTGGACCTGGAATTGTGGCACCAGCGTGTGGCGCATAAGGCGTTGGACATCTACGAAGGGCATGTGGTGCTGAGCGTGGAAGGCGATCCGCTGCTGCTGGACATCTACGCCAACCGCCAGTTTAACCTGCAAGGGGTGGACTTGATCGTGCCGGTAAATTTTGGCCGCAGCCGAGCCGATCTGTTCCCAGGGCTGGAGGGCCGGGTGCCGGAACTGCACCGGGTGGGGGATGCCCTTGCGCCCAAGGACGTGGGCGAAGCCATCCTGGACGGACACCGGGCAGCGCGCATGATCTGTGGCATGGACATGGGCTGGCAATGAAGGACGAGATTTGGGTCTGGCTGCCCCGGGGTCAGGACGGCCGGATTACTCCCGTAGCGGCGGAATTGCTTTACGAGGGCCAAGGGCTGGCGCGGCGGTTGGGCGTGGCCCTGGTGGCCATTACGGACAGGGTGCCCGACTCGGAGACGCGCACCCTGCTCGATGCCTGGGGCCTGGGCGAGCCTCGTCAATTGAGTCAGCCCGCCGCGCCTCATCCCTTATATGATGGCGGGGCCTCGCCCCTGGCCGGACTGGGCGGCGAGCCACCACGGCTGCTGCTGCTGGCCGACGATGCATTCGGCAAGGTCGCCGGGCCGCTCTGGGCGGCGGAATGCGGGGTCACTCTGGTCAACGGGGCAACGGGGGTTACCGCGGATGCGCAAAACTATGTGGTGGCCCGCCCCAGCCACGGAGAGCAGTTCGAGGCGCTGGTGACGGTTCCGTTGCGGTCACCGCTGGCCGTAACCCTGCTGCCGGGGGCGGTGGGAAGCGTGGCCGCACCCCCTCGCAATCTGCACGGGCAGCCGGCAATGGCGGCACAGGGGGAGCAAGCAGGGCAGGCGCGGGATCAGTATCAGATAATTCCGCCCGATCCGGCCAATTTGGACATTGCGGATGCGGAGCGCATCGTCGCCTTCGGACGCGGGGCCTTCAACCGGGAGGCCGTGGCGCTGGTGGAGCAACTGGCCGAGCGGCTGGGGGCTGTGGTGGCCGGCACGCGACCGGCGGCGGACGAGGGCTGGCTGCCCTTCGAGCGGCAGGTAGGGTTGACCGGCGCGGTGGTGCAGCCCAAGCTTTACGTGGCGGTGGGTATCTCGGGGGCGCCTTATCATATGGTGGGCATCAAGGATCCGGAGCAATTGATCGCCATCAACAGCGATCCGGAGGCGCCTATATTCGGCAGCGCCAAGCTGGGCATAGTGGGGGATTTGTACGAGGTATTGCCGCGCCTGATCGCCGAGCTTGACGAAGGCAAGGGACTGGCGGGGAATGCCGGAGCAGCCGGCGAAAAGGCAAAGCAATGAGCGAACAGGCCATTGGCGATAAAAATTTTGATGCCATCGTGGTTGGCGCGGGCCCGGCGGGAAGCATGGCCGCCTGGCGCCTGGCGGGGCTGGGACACAATGTAGCGTTGCTGGAACGGGGGGAATTTCCCGGCGCCAAGAATCTGTTCGGGGGAATTATCTACTCCCTTGAACTGCAAAAATACTTTCCGGATTTTGTCGCCAGCGCGCCTATTGAAAGGCCAGTCACGCGCCACGCCACCTATCTGCTTGCCCAAGGGCGCAGTCTCAATTTTGATTTCGCCTCCCAGCCTTTTGGCGAGGCGCCCTACAATGGATTCACGGCTTACCGCAGCCGCTTCGACCGCTGGTTGGCCGGCCGTGCGGTGCAGGCCGGGGCGTTGCTGGTGCCATCCTGTGTGGCGGACGATTTGCTCTGGGAGCAGGGCCGCGTGGCGGGGGTGCGGGTGAGGCGTGAGGAGGGGGAGTTGCACGCTCCCCTGGTAATCGCGGCGGACGGTATTCTGTCCCTGCTGGGGGCCAAGGCGGGGCTGGTCAGGGAGCGCGACCCGTCCCACTACAGTCTGGGGGTGCGGGAGGTGCTGGCCCTGCCCGCGGGCACCATCGAGGATCGCTTCCAGATCGATCCCGGAGGGGGCTGTGCGGCTCTGTTCGCGGGGGACTGGCCCGGCAACCTGCAAGGGGGTGGATTCATTTACACCAACAAGGAAACCCTTTCCGTCGGGTTTGTCGCGCAACTGGCCTCCCTTGAGCGGGAGCGCTTTTCCATTCTCGCTGCTCTTGACGCCTTCAAACGGCAGCCGGCGGTGGCGCGGCTGATCAGGGGCGGAGAACGGCTTGAATACGGCGCCCACACGGTGCCGGAGGCCGGGCATGCCATGCGTCCCAGGCTGGTGCGGGATGGCATGATGCTGGTGGGGGATGCCGCCGGACTGGTGCTGACGGCCGGGGTGATCTACGAGGGGGTGCACTACGCCATGCATTCCGGGGTGCTCGCCGCCGAGGTGGCCCACCGGGCGCTGGAGCGGGGCGACGTTTCCGCCCGAGCCCTGGCGGAATATCCACGGCGCTTGCAGCGCGGCTATGTGGGGCGGAACTTGAAGCTGTTCCGCCACATGCCGCCACTGCTGGCCAACTCGCGTATCTACCGGGTTTATCCGGAGGCAATGTGCCGGGTGGCGGAGGATTTCTTCAAGGCGGAGGAGCGTGGGCATGCCAAGTTGCTGCGGCTCCTGCTGCGGCATGGAGGGCGGATAGGCCCCTTGCGGGGGCTGAAGGATCTGTGGCAGGCCCTGAGGGCGCTGTTCGTATAGGGCGGCAATGCGCCCTGGAGGCGCACGCGGGGCAAAGGACCGCCGCGCTCACTTGCCGAATAGTTTCTTGCCCATGCGCTTTTCGATCACGCGGCTGACGGCGGAGAAATCGTCCTGGCCCCAGCCATTGTCCGCACCTTCCTGGTAGGTCTGCCGGGTCTCCTCCATGATCGGCACCGGCACGTGTGCCTGCTCGGCCAGTTGGAGGGCCAGCCCCACATCCTTCAGCATCAACTCCAGGGTGAATGTGGGGTCGAACTGGCCCGCGCTCACCCGCTGCGCGCGTTTGCCGAAATAGGTGGAATAGGCCATGCCCCCGCCGTTGCTTACAACCTGGTAGAAGATTTCCGGATCCACTTCCAGGCGGGCACACAAGGCCAGGGATTCCGCCACGGCCACGGAATTTACCGCGCCCAGGGCGTTGTGGATCAGTTTGATGCGGTTGGCCGTTCCCGAGGGGCCCACATGCATGTGCATCTTGCCCATCACCTCCAGCAGGGGTGCGGCCTTGCCCAATTGCGCCGCGTCTCCGGCGACAATGAAGAAGATTTCCCCGTCCACGGCCTGGGGCTGGGAACCCAGCATGGGGGTGTCGAAGTGGGTCACGCCTTTGGGGTGCAGGGCCGCGCTGATTTCTTCGGATACTTCCGGGCCGACCGTGGAACAGTCGCAGGTCACCGTGCCTTCCCGCGCACCGGCGGCGATTCCCTCCGCCCCCAGGTAAACTTCCCGCACGATGTCGTTGTTGGGAAGCACGGTGAATACAATTTGGGTTTGTGCGGCAACTTCCCCCACGCCGGCCATGGGCGTCACACCGGCCTCTTCCCGCAGGCTCTCCATGGCCATGGAGTGGCTGTCAAAGACCAGCAATTCGTGGCCCGCGCCGGCCAAGTTCCTGGCCATGGGATATCCCATTCTGCCCAAACCGATAAATCCGATTTTCATGGTGACCCTTTCCCCGCGCAATGCGAAATACCAGCACAATCCCGCCGGGAGAACGCAGTTAATTTTGCCGTATGCGCATTGGTACGCGCATCGCCGCGGCGCTGTCAATTTCCATGGGCCGCAACCGCCGCGCAAGTGCTGGGCAATGAGGAGGCCGTGGGGAAAGGTGTGCCCCGCCCTCCAAATTGCAGAGCAGGCGTGTCGCCATTACCGAAGCACCGGAAGAATAGAGATTTTATGGAATGACGAATCGACAAATGCGCTGTCTAATACCATAATGGCATGAGCGATCCGCAGCCACCCATTATCCGGGTACGAGGAACGCACTTTCCTGGAATTGAACGCTAATCCCTGTGTTTCTCTCCAATCCACGCTGGTGCATGCTCATGCCCCAGGAGAGGGGGCATGAAAACCTGCCTCGGCTGCGCGGCTGAAGTTGCAATTATTCAGGTCTGTATGTGCCATCTTGCTCGATTTATCAGGCTTACCGCCATTGGCTTGGTGCTGGCCGCCTTGCCGGCCCAGTCTTTCGCGGTCAAGAATACGGCGGAAACCGATCTCAGTGAACAGGAGATTGAACGTGCCGTAGTTTTCATCGAAGTGACCATGCAGCGGGGTGACTGGTATTCGCCCTGGCAACGGGCCAGGTCCCGGAGCGCCACGGGATCGGGATTTATATTAGGCCCCGGGCTGATCATGACCAACGCGCATATTGTGAGCGATGCCCGGCAGATCGTCGTGCGGCGCAATGGAGACAGCCGCCCTTACTTCGCCCAGGTGGCCCAGGTCGCCCATGACAGCGACCTGGCGTTGCTCAAGGTGTCAGACCCGGAATTCAGCAGAGGGGTGCATCCCCTGCAGTTGGGGGAGTTGCCCTCTCTGCGCACGCGCGTGCGCACCTATGGGTTTCCGGCGGGGGGCGAGAAAATCTCCCGCACCGAGGGCGTAGTGTCGCGGATCGAGTTCATCACCTACCTGCACAGCGGCGCGGACGCGCATCTGGGAATCCAGACCGATTCGGCGATTAATCCGGGCAACAGCGGCGGCCCGGTCCTGCAGGAGGGCAAAGTGGTCGGGGTGGCCTTTCAGACCAACACCAGTCTGAACGATGTCGGTTTTTTTATCCCCACCACGGTGGTCAAGCGCTTTCTACGGGACATTGAAGATTCCCGTTACGATGGCTACGGGGAAGTAGGGATCGTCACGAGCAACCTGATAAACCCCAGCTACCGTGAATTCCTGGGCCTGAGCGATTCGCTGACCGGGGTGGTCGTGGACAGGGTTGTGCCTGATACCTCGGCGGTTGGTTATCTCCAGCCCAAGGACGTGATCGTCGCGATAGATGGCATCCCGATCAGATTTGACGGCACGATCCAGTATTATGGGCATATGATCGGCTTCGAACAGATCGCCGAGGAAAAGCAGGTCAACGACATCATATCGTTCACGGTTTGGCGGGACAGAGCCTTTCAAAAGATCACCTTTCCACTGAAGAAATTCTCCGATGGGCGGCGGGTGCGCTCGAATTTCGACGTTCTGCCCGGCTATGTGGTCTATGCCGGATTGGTTTTCATGAAACTCGACCGGGAATACCTGAAGACCTTCGGTAACTACTGGCGCAACGCGGGCAAGCGGCTGCTCTATGACCATTTTTACAGGCCGGTGGAGAAACCGGAATCCTGGGCCAAAGAGACAGTTGTGTTGACGCGCATCCTTCCCCACCGCGTGAACAGCACCTACCGCGGCCGTTCCAACTCCATCGTGTCCAGCATCAATGGATTTCCCATAGAGCGATTGAGCGACGTGCCGGCGGCGCTGGAAAAAGGGAAAGGCAAGTTTCACCGTTTCGAAATGGAGCAAAGCGGCATCGTCTTGATCATGGAACGCGAGGCGGCGGAACGGGCCCACCGGCAGATCCTCGCTACCTATGGCATTCCCAGCGACCGGAGGTTGCCATGACGTCCGTGGTATCGCGTTTTGGGCTGCTCTTGCTGGCCGCTACCCTCTTTGCGGTGGGCGGCAAGGCCTGGGGGCAGATTGACGGTGGGCCCACGGGAATGGTGAGCCTGCGTATTACCGTACAGGAGTTCGACCCAGCGGCGCCTTGGAACAAGAAGCCCGAGCGCATGGTGCAGGGCAATGCCCTGGTGGTGGAGGGAGGGAGGCTGCTCACCACCGCCAATATGGTGAAAAACGCCACCTTGATCGAAGTGCGGAAATTTGGGCGTTACCCCAACTATCCGGCCCGGGCGGTGCTGGTTGATTACGAGTTGGACCTCGCCATCCTGAAAGTGGATGCCCGGGGATTCTGGGAGGGACTGAAACCATTGCCTCTGGCCGGGAAGCCCATCGCCGCGGGGCGTTTTGGGATCATGCGCTGGCGCGCCAACGGGCGCTTCGAGCAGGGTTCGGGAGAGGTGGTGGAGTTGCGGGTGGCGACCTCGCGGTTTGGCAATCTGGAATTTCCTGAATTGCGCGGCACGACTGCCATGAGCTCCCTGGGCACGGGAGAGGTGTTGACTTCGGGAGGCAAGGTGGTCGGCCTGGTGACCAGCCAAAGCAAGACCAGCCTCAACGCCACCAACAGCCCCCTGCTGCGTTTGTTTATCACCGCGGCCCAACAGCAGCCCTACAGGGGATTTGCCCAGCGGGGATTTGTGTGGCAGAAACTGGACCATGCCGCGCTAAGACAGTACTACGGCTTGCAAGACAACTCTCCGGGCGTGCTGATCCGGCGCGTGCTGGCCGGTGGAACCGGAAGCGGGCAGTTGCGAAAGGGGGATATTCTATTGAAGCTGGGCGAGCATGTAATCGATCCGGAGGGGCATATATTCCATCCCCTTTACGGGCCGATACTGTTCAGCATCGCCATTAACGAGACCCTCGATCCCTTCATTCCGGCAGAAGTACTTCGGGGGGGGCAGCGGCGAATATTACAGCTCGAACGAAAGCTCTTCTCCTCCGCCGATTATCGTGTACATCCATACCTGTTCGATAAGCCGATCGATTTCGAGGTCTTTGGAGGTCTGATTCTGCAAGAGCTGTCCACAGTGTATCTGCGCATGTGGGGAAAGGGCTGGCGCGTTGAAGCGCCGATGCGGCTGGTGATAGAATCCCTGCTGAACAGCCTGCGGGAACAGGGGGGGAAACCCGAAAAAGTGGTGATCATAAGCAAGATTCTGCCCGACCCGGTGAATTTGGGTTATGATGATGTGGCCAACACCATCCTGGTGAAAGCCAATGGCAAGTCCCTGACCTCCCTCAATGATTTCCGCCGCGCGGCGCTGACCCCACCTAATGGATTTCATGTGCTTGAGCTCAATCCCGGCAAAGGGCGGGGCTGGATGGTGTTCAAGGCTTCGGAAATCGATGCCGCGAACCGCCGCGTCCGGCAGCGTTATGGCGTGCCTCAACTGCGGGAGAAAATGACCGCGCGGAACAGGGCCATCATCGCGCATTGACTATCTTGCGAGGGGCGCCCGCCTCTTTGACCCGCCGGCAGGGCCGCGGTCACTGATGTGCTTACGCGGCCGGCCATTAACCGTACCTCAAGCGATTGCGCCGTGAGATACTGTAGGTATAGTGCGCGGCGGATAGCACCGAGAGCCCGTAGCCCAGCGCAAAAGCCCACCAGGGAAAGCGCGGCGGCAAGCCTCCCGCGAGGTAATGCTCCGCTTCCGCCATGAACGAATACAGCATGAGCAGCATTCCGGCCATGAGCGGCATCCAATGCAGTACGGAAATGTTACTCAAGGAGCGCCGACGGCCCAGGTACATCAACACCGACGGGAACAAGACCATGCCGCCCGAAACCAGAACGGGACATAGCACCGGTGCGATCCAGATCGTGGGGATGAGAAAGAGGATATCGTAGGTGAGCAGGGATTGCGGCCAGCCCAGATACAAATACAGCACAAGGTAATAGACGAGGTCCCACACGGCAAAAGCGAGTAAAAATATGAGCAGGCGGTAGATCATGCTGCGGGCGGCCACCAGGGAAAAGCAAATCAGCAAGATCAGCGTCGCCAGTTCACGTTGGGATTCCACCGTTAGGTACCAGGCGGCCCGGCCGTTCAGCGTGCCCGGTACGGGGAAGAGGCTCTCTCCACCGATGTTCAAGACCGCCCGCAAATAGATCACGATCGCCGCCTCGATAAAGCCGAAGGCGATTCCGAACAACAATACGGCGAAATATTTGCCTGCCCCCATTTCCCGATTCATACTGGGGTGTATCGCATGTGAAAGGCAGGTGCAAGGAGCGCCAATCCGGCGAAGCCTTTGTAATTGCGGTCAATTCCCCGGCCTTTGAACCAAAATGGCGGCGTCGGGTCAAAGAACTGAATGCGGAGTTTCGCTGGGCAATGCCTTTAGATAAGGCTGTGCAGGCCCAAACGGCGATAGGCAGTGACAAAAAGGATGGCCATGGCGAACGCGAATAAGCAGGACCAGGCGGATTGGTCAAGCCTGGACGACGATATTCTAGTCAAGGCCCATCTCAAGGGAGATCCGAGGGCCTTTGAGGTGCTGTTCAAGAAATACCGGGAAATGGTAGCCCGGCTGGTTTATTCCGTTGTCAAGCATGAAAGTCAAGTCGAGGATGTCGTACAGGACGTTTTTCTGCTGTTGCATCGGAATCTTGCCAAATTCCGCGGCCACTCCGCTCTGAAGACCTGGATTTACCGCATTACGGTCAACGAGGCATTGCGAAACTTAAGCAAAAATAAGCGCTGGGTTGCCCTGCCCGAAGGCGATCTGGAACCCTATCAGATGTCCCCCGTGATCGTGTTCTTCAATCAAGGGGATTCGCCGGAAAGGGTGATGATCGAAGGGGAGCAGAAAGAGATCATTCAGAACGCATTGGGCACATTGAAACCCCAACACCGCATTATTTTGAATTTGTACTATCTTGAGGACCTGAACGTGCAAGAGATCAGCGAGACCCTGGAAATACCCGAGGGAAGCGTAAAATCCCGCTTGTTTTATGCCAGGGAAGCCCTGAGAAAGTCCCTTGATACGTTTCTGGGCCGCATCCAACATAATATGGGGGGAACCAATGTCTTGTGAGCAGACACCACTGGTGCAGCGGCTGGCCGTGGAGGACTGCGAGGCGCTGGAAAGGCCGATCTGGCGGAAGCACTTCCGGTCATGCCAGGAGTGCCAGGAGGAATGGAAGGGGTTCGCGCAGTCCCTGGCCATATTCAAGCAACTGGAGCAGGAGCGCGTTTCCCACTACAGAACCGTACCGGGTTGGGAGTCTTTCGCCAGAATTTTGGCTCACGATACCGGCTGGAGCAGAACGGTGCGCTCCACTCAGGTGCGGTTAGTGGCGGCGGGCGCCGCGCTGTTGATGGTTGGCGGCGTGACTGCATTTCTGATGTGGAGCGGCGGCACGCCCTCGTCTCAAGTCGCGGTGGAAAGCGCCAAGCCCGCCCCTGCCCAGGAACTTCGGCGCTCGCGGCCCGTGGATGCGGCCCGGCTGAACTATGTGTCCAACGAAATGGGGGGAGGCGCCGTCCCCGTGCGCCCCGGAGGTGGGCGGCCCCGCGGATTTGTCTTCGAGTTATCCCAAAGTAACGGGCGCACCAGTATTGTGGAATATTCCTTCGAAGCGAACGCGCGGGAACCCAGTTCCCGCATTTCCCCCCGTATCCTGACTCCCGTGCCCTATCGCAGCAGGGATGCGTTCTGGCGGCCGCCGGTTTCTTCCCCGATGCCGAGGCAGCCCGTGCGTGTGGATTATCCGGTGCACCAAGGGCCGGCGCGTTGAGAATCTGCACGGTTTGGCGCTTCCGCCGGAATCAGGCGGGAGCGCTCGCCTCATCCTTCCCGTAAATGCCTGCCAGTTAATGGTGCTTCTGCCCGCATAGGGCGTGGTGCAAGGGGGCTTAATTGAATTCTCTGCAATAGAATACGGAAATGTGCCGGACGGATCATCTTGGCTTAAGCGTGTGCGCCGTGCCGAGGTGCTGACGTGATTGTGGGAAGCGCATCGTCCATCGGCGGGCGACCTGTGGGACGCGGACGATAGGCATATTTCCGCATGCCGGCGGCATAGCGGCCGCGGCCATGTGCGGAGCCGGCCCGCATCAGCCTGATCTGTGAAATGGAGTGGACCGGAAACTACTCGGAGGCTTTGGACTTCTTGACGAAGTAGGAAATCACAGTGGCGCCGATACAGGCCGTCAGCCCACCCATGAAGATATTGGGGATGG
>JAPUIH010000129.1 GCA_027297205.1 SAR324 cluster bacterium
GAAAAGTCCGCCCTTAACTGACAGTTCTTGTTCAATCCGCACAGACGCATCCGCATAGCCTGCCGGCTCAGCCCCTGGCACAGATTCGGTCCAGGTCACGAGTGGATGGAGCCGTGGGTGCTCCCGCAAATCCCACGATCAACCGTTCCTAATGCCACGACTACTGCAGCCCGCCCGGACTGGCTAGGGGCCCGGTACCAGATTCCGGCACTGCTTGCGGCGGGTATCGCAGACCATCACCACGCCCTTGCCGGAGGGCTCCGCGTACACGTCCAGCACCGGCCGGCCCGCGGCGTTTAGCACTTCCAGCACCCCGTGGCCCTGGCGGTTCATCCCGGCCTGGATCAGGGCCCGGCCCTGCTGGTTGTAGAGGGTCAGCCCGCCGCTGCCGTCGTTGGTGTGGTGCAGGGTGGCCAGCCTGCGGCCTTCCGCGTTGACCACCTCGAATCGCCGCGCCTTGATCACCGGCGGCTGCCCCTGCGCCGCGCCCAGCCCGGCCAGCGCCAGGGCGGCCAGGCCCGCGAGCAGGAACAGGTTGCGGTAGAGGCGGCACTGTTTTTCCAGTCTGTTCAGCCTGGCTTCGGTCTCCATGCTGCTTGCTCCCCATAATGGATGAGATGCTGCGGCCACGCCCCTTGCCCCTTGCTGCTGCCCCTGTGCAGTGCGGGAAGCTGGCGGCGGCTGGGGGACCGGCACAGGGCAGCCTGCCCCGCCGGGAGGGCACTATGCCCCGCAGGGAGATATTGTGCAATCCCGCGAAACCCACTATGAATCTGGAAAGCGTTTCCCGGAAGACCAGCAGTGGAAAATCCGGATTACAGAGTGCTCATGCAGGGAGACAGGGTGCTCATGCAGGGAGACAGCACATGCCAGGCAAAGAGGAATTGAAGGCACAGGTCTGCGCCGCCATCGACCAGCAGCGGGATGAAATCATTCGCATCGGCGAGACAATCCTGAATAACCCGGAGACCGGCTTCCGGGAAATCAAAACCGCGCAACTGGTGGCCTCGAAGATGGAAGAGCTGGGGTTGCGGCCCCAGACCGGCCTGGCCCTGACCGGCGTAAAGGGCAAGGCAGCAGGGAGCAAGCCGGGTCCGACCCTAGCCCTGCTGGGGGAGCTGGACTCCCTGCGGGTCTCGGACCATCCCCACGCCGATCCGGACTCGGGCGCGGCCCATGCCTGCGGGCACAACGCGCAGGTGGCGGGCATGCTGGGCGCGGCCATGGGCCTGCTCTCCAGCGGCGCCATGGAGCATCTTGCGGGGTCGCTGGCGTTCTTCGCCGTACCGGCCGAGGAACTGATCGAGGTGGAGCACCGCATGCAACTGAAGGCGGAAAACAAGATCGAGTTCCTGACGGGCAAGGCTGAGCTGATCCGGCTGGGGCACTTTGACGATGTGCAACTGGCCATGATGTTCCACACCAAGAACGACGAGGTGGCCTCCCACGTGGCCGATTCCTCCAACGGCAGCGTGGTGAAAAAGATCCGCTTCCTGGGGCGGGCGGCCCATGCGGGTTCCGCGCCCCAGAAAGGGATAAACGCCCTCAATGCAGCCTCCCTGGCTCTGACCGCCATCGCCTACCAGCGCGAAACCTTTTACGACAACGACACCATCCGCATCCACCCCATCATTACCAAGGGCGGCGACGCGGTGAGCGTGGTGCCCGCGGAGGTGTGCATGGAAACCTTCATCCGCGGCAAGACCCTGGAGGGCATCGTTGACGCCAACCGTAAGGTGGACAACGCCCTGCGCGGCGCGGCCATGGCCATCGGCGCGCAAGTGGAGATCGAGACCACGCCCGGTTACCTGCCCCAGACCAACAACCCCATCATGGCCGAGCTGTGGGGGGAGAACGTGCGCCAGATGTATGGCGAGGGGCAGTTCCACTACGGCAAGGAGCACCGCACCGGCTCCACGGACATGGGGGACGTGGGGCATATCATGCCCGTGGTGCATCCCTACCTGTCCGGCGCCACGGGCACCGGTCATGGCAACGACTATATCCTTGCCGATCATGAGCGGGTCTATGTCGCTTCGGCGAAGCTGCTGGCCATGACGGCCATCGACCTGATGTATGGGAACGCAGAAGAGGCAGCCAGGGTGCTCAAGGAAACCCGGCTCAAGATGACCAAGGAAGAGTATCTGCAGTTCCAGCGGGCGCTCAATTCCACGGAACATTTCCAGGCCGCCGCCGATTGAGGCATGACTCCGCAGGCCGCCGCCGATTGAGGCATGACGCCGCAGGCCGCCGCCGATTGAGGCATGATTCCGCAGGCCGCGGCCGGCTGAGCGTAATCCCCTATTGCAGCGATTTCCGCCGGCACTGAGGGAGGGCGGGGAGGTCCCCGGGCGAGGGCTCGCAGGGCCGGCGGGAAAGGGCCGTCAGGCACCTAGCCGCATTTCGTGTTATTCTGCCTCCCCTGAAATTTACCCCGTGGAAGCTGCCGGGCACGGCCCTGTCTTTTGCCCTGCCGCGTGGTGCAACGCGGGTGGGCGGATGCGCAGTTCTGAATCGAGGAAGGTATGACGGAGGCTTTGCCGACACCGGAGGTGAACCGCTGGATCCTGCTGATCGTCGTGATGGTGGGGACGTTCCTGTCCATTCTGGACTCGATCGTCATGAACGTGGCCTTTCCCTACATCATTACCTCCTTCGGCTCCAACGTGGAGCAGGTAAAGTGGGTCAGCACCGGTTTCATGATCGCCGCCACCTGCACCATGCCCCTCACGCCATGGCTGGGCCGGCGCATCGGCTACGGCAGCCTCTACATTATCTCGCTGGCGGTCTTTACGATCGGCTCGGCGGGCAGCGCCGCGTCGTGGGATCTGGACAGCCTGATTTTTTTCAGATTCGTGCAAGGGGCGGCGGCGGGCACCATCCAGCCGGCCAGCATCGTGCTGCTCACACGGGCTTTTCCACCCTACATCCGTGGCCGGGCCTTCGGCATCTGGTCCGTGGGTGTCATGCTGGCGCCGTCCCTGGGGCCCACCGTGGGCGGGCTGCTAATCGAATACTCCAGCTGGCGGGCCATATTTTCCATGAGCCTCGGCATCGGGGTTGTCGCGCTGGTGCTGGCGATGGCCATCCTGAGCCGCACCAGCGACGAGGAGCCCCAGCCCTTCGACTTCATGGGCTATCTGGCCCTGGTGGTGTTCCTGGTGGCGGGGCTGGTGACCCTTTCCTTCGGCCAGCAGGAAGGCTGGACCTCCGGCATCATCCTGCTGGGTGCGGCCGTCGCCGTGACCGCCTTCATGTTGTTTTTGCTGGTGGAGGCCGATGCCGAATATCCGATCGTGCCCCTGCGGCTGTTCCTGATTCCCGATTTCGCCCTGGTCTTCTTCTTGACCCTGTATAAATCCCTCGTGCGCATCGGGGGCGGTTTTCTGCTGCCGATTTTTCTCTACCAGGTGCAGGGCCGGGAGAGTTTTCAGATCGGTCTGCTGATGATGCCCGGGGCGGTGCTCAACACGATCGTCAATCCCTTCTCAGGATGGCTCACCGACCGCTTCGGTGGGCGCTGGCCCACCTTCGTGGGCGGATTCTGCATCGCCTACTCCCTCTATCTCTACCACTCGGTGGACGCGCTCACGAGTATCTGGCTGCTGCTCTATCCCCAGTTATTCCGCGCCGTGGGCATATCCTTGATCGACACGCCCGTGGTCACCACCGGCATGAATTCGGTGACCCGGGAGGACGCGGGCTATGCTTCCTGGCTGATCAACCTCAGCCAACGGGTGGGGGGCGTGCTCACGGTCTCCATGCTCAGCACCCTGCTGCACCGGGAAACCAGCATTCACAAGGACTACCTGGGCGGCAGCGCACTGGCCAACCGCCCGCCCTCCCAGTTTATGATCCGCCGCGGCATGGCCATGGGCTATTCCTCCATCGAAGCGGCCTCTCTGGCCAAGGCGGCCTTTGGGCGGGCTATCGGCAAGGCGGCCACCACCCTGGCCTTCCAGAATCTTTATTTCATGATGGCCCTGGCTGCCCTCACCTGTGTCGTCCCGGCCTATTTCCTCAACCGATTCCGCTCACCCGGCAAGGTAAGGGCGAAAGGGATGAACTAGCCTACAGCCCCGGCGCCCTGGGCTCGATCGCAAGGCTGGACATCGCCCGCCCGCGCGGCATATGAACGGGACAGCATCATGGGCGCCGGGACCGTCCCGGCGATTTGGAGGAAGGCGCACAAAACCCACAGCAAGGATATTCCGCATGCGCAAGAAAATACTG
>JAPUIH010000013.1 GCA_027297205.1 SAR324 cluster bacterium
GCGGTAAAGAAAAAATGGGGCGAGGCGGGATAATGGAAAAGAGCGCACCTGGACTCATGCCCGCGGCCTCCCCAACGCTCAGGACGCCCAAGACAGCCACCTGGGATGGCATCACAAGGCACACGGAAACAGATGGCGGAACAACAGAACGCGGATATACATCGCCGTGCCGGCCCGCCTAAAAATCGCCCAGCATGATGGTTTCTTCCCGCCGCGGCCCCGTGGAAACCAGCAGCGTGGGCACGCCCACCAGTTCCGACAGCCGCTGCAAATAGTCCCGGGCGGCTTGGGGAAGTTTTTTCAATTCAGTAATGCCATCGATGGGCTCGTTCCATCCGGGCATTTCCTCGTACACCGGCTCAAGCCCCCCGTAGTTGCCCAGCCAATGGGGAATCGTGTCGTACTGGTTGCCCTGCTGGTCCCGGTAGCCCACGCAAATACGAATCGTCTGCAACGTATCCAGCACATCCACCTTCATAATTGCCAGATCGGTCAATCCGTTCAGCCGCGCCGCGTGCCGCACCACCATGGCGTCAAACCAACCGCAGCGCCGGGGGCGTCCGGTGGTGGCGCCAAATTCCTGGCCGCGATCCTGCAGCATGGCCGCCACAGGTCCTTCCTTGAGTTCGGTGGGAAAGGGCCCTTCTCCCACCCGGGTCGTATAGGCTTTGGTGATGCCGATCACCCGGCTAATCTTGGTGGGACCTACCCCACAGCCGGTGCAGGCGCCTCCGGAGATGGTATTGGACGAGGTCACGTAGGGATAGGTGCCATGATCCACGTCGAGCATGGTGCCCTGGGCCCCTTCGAACAACACCGTCTGACCAGCGTCCAGAGCCTCGTTTAGCAGCACGGAAGTGTCGCAGAGGTAGGGCTTGACGCGCTCGTAAAAGACCGCGTAACGCTCGCATATCTCTTCCGCGTCAAAGAGCGCTTCATCCGAGCGGTAGTGGCTGCGCAGCAGCACGTTCTTTTCTTCCAGAATTTCCTTTAGCCGGGCACAGAAGATAGCCTCGTATCCGGGCCGGAAATCGCAGAAGCGCACGCCGCGCCGGGCATTCTTATCCTCGTAGGTCGGCCCGATCCCCCGCCCGGTGGTGCCGATTTTGCCCGCGCCGCGCCATTGCTCGCGCAGCTTGTCGAAGGCTTTATGATAGGGCATCACCAAGTTGGCCGCATCGCTGATATAGAGCCTGTCCCCCACCTCCACGCCTTGGGCGCTTAAGGCGTCCAACTCCTCCAGCAGCGCCTCGGGATCGATCACCACCCCTTCCCCGAGCACCACCCGCTTGTTTTCCCGGAATATGCCGGAAGGCAGCAAATGCAGTACGAACTTCCGGTCACCGAACATCACCGTATGGCCGGCGTTGTTGCCTCCTTGGTAGCGGGCAACCACGTCCGCCCGCTCGGTGAGGAAATCCACCACCTTGCCCTTGCCCTCGTCTCCCCATTGGGAGCCCACAACCACCACGCCTGGCATTGGCACTCGTCCGCAATTCCGCCGGCCGGACCGCCAGCCGGGAGGAAGGTTTCCGGCAAGATTTCGCATGAAAATTCTTCGGCCCGCGGTAAGGTAGAGAATCGCTGGGCAATTGTCAATGCGGACGGAGCGGCCGGGCGAAGCAACAACCCTTCCAATTCGCCGGAGCGGCGGGCGCGGGCATATGGGCACAGAACAAAGCGTGTTCCAAGAAATCGGTGTGGTGGAGGGGTTCTACGGCCGGGTCTGGCAGCCCGCGGAGCGCCAGGCATTCATCGCCTCCCTGCTGCCCTTTGGGCTGAACACCTATTTGTATTGTCCCAAGCACGAGCCCGCCTTGGCCGCGGAAGTGCTGCGCCCCCTGAACGGGGAGGAGGCCGGGCACCTGGGAGAACTGGCCACTTTCTGCGCGGGGCGCGGCGTCGCACTGTGGGTAGGGCTGCACCTGGAGCCGCCCCTCAACGTCAATAACGCGGCCCATCTGGAGGCGGTGGCGGCAAAATGCCACGGCTTGTGGAAACTCGGTGTGAAGGGCTTTTGCATTCAGTTCGACGACCTTTCCGGGGCCTTCGATCCCGCGGCTTCCTTTGCAGGCTCCCTGGCGGCCCTGCAGGCCCATGCCGTGGAGGGTATTTACCGCCAGGCCGCAGCCCTGGGCGTGCAGGCGTCCTGGCTTGTGGTTCCGGCCCTCTACACCCCCGATCCACTGCTGGAGAAAACCTACGGGCCTTTTGCGCCTGACTACCTGGCGCGGCTGGACCAGTCCCTGCCCGCGCAAGTGGCGTGGATGTACACCGGGCCCCGCGTCTGTGCACCCTCGATAACCTTGGCCCATCTGGAGCAATGGCGCGGCGCTTCCCGGCGCGAGGTGGTGCTGTGGGACAATTATCCGGTCAACGACGCGGCCATGGTGGACAATCTGCACATCTGCCCGCTCACCGGTCGGGCGCCGGATCTCCCGGAGCGGATACGGGGCTATCTGTTCAACCCTTTGTTGCAGCCGGCCCTGGGCGCGCTGCCCGGCGCGACCTGCCTCATCTATGCCAACGATCCCACCGGCTACGAGCCGCTCCGGGCCTGGCATTCCGCCCTGGCGGCCCTGCTGCCGGAACAGGGGCGGGCGGCGTTTGGGGAATTGGAGGCATTGACGCGCCATTGCTGCCTGGAGGGTTTTCTGCCGGACCAAACCTTCGGCCCGCGCGGCCCCCTCGTGCGGCGGCTGGAGCAAGGCTGGCAGGCCCTGCAAAATGGCGGCGCCATGGATGCCGGCACATTGCAGGAACTGCGCAGGGTGCTGGATACACTGAATGAGACCCTGCCGCCCGCCATGGCCAGCGAGGCTCGGCCCTGGCTGGAACGCCTCTCCCAGGCCCATGCGGTATGCGCGGCCCGCGCGGATTCCACCGAATGGCGCGCGGCGGCCTCGGCCTACCGGAAGGGCGGGGCCTATGTGTTGGGGGAATGGTTCCGCCCCTGAACGCGGGGCGGACCAGGCTGGCTAAAGGCCGGCAGCCTTGCGGGAGGATGGGCGGGCTTGCCCATCGGCTTGAGCTTGACCGAACGGAAATCGCAAGGATTGCACTTGGTGTCACAGGGCATCGTCCAGCGGCCGAACAATTTGCTCCATTTGAACTTAAAGTTGCTCATCTCCACGTCCTCCAGGGAGCCACTGGCATAGCGTCTGTCCTGGGCATAGAGGTGGCGGTGGCAGGGATAGATCAGGTTGTCGGGTCCGATCAGGAAGTAGCTGGTGGTGCAACTTACCCATTCGGCGCGGTACATGGAATCGCTGTAATTGGCGTCTTCGCACTCTTGCTGGTAGTCCTCATAGTGGTCGATGTACTTGCTGGGATAGTAGAGTAGGGGATATTGGGTGCGCACATCGTCCCAGGTGCGGGGCATCAACTCGCCCGCTTCGTTGCGACCGGTGAAGATCTGCAGCTTCCAGCCAATGTCCGCATTGTGCAACTTATCGGCGATCTCCGGAGTAAGCTGCGGCGTGTCCGTGGCGGCAACCTGATCCAACCACAGCCCCGCCTCCTTCATGGTGCGCACCCGCTCGATATACACATCCGCCTCCATCCACGCCGGATGGAAGGTGGTGTTCCACTTAACCTTTCTTTTCCAGCGTTTCATTTTCTCAAGGGTCTCGGGGAATTTCCTGTACCACTTGCCGTTGAGATTGGTCGTCAGCACCACCTTGGGATATATATCCAGCAGTCCGTCCATCATCTTTTCAAAATCCGGATGCATGGTGGACTCCCCGCCCATCAGCTTCACGGAATGGGCGATGCGGTTTCTGCCCAGAAATTTCAACAAGATATCCACATCCACCTTGTCCGGGTTCATGCGCACGTCCAGGGAACTTTCCTGCTGAATGCAGTAGGTGCATTTGTGGTTGCAGAAGAGATTGGAAACTACGAGCAGATAGGTCATGTGTATTCCTGGTCGATTTTCGCAAGTGCGGTTCCCGTTACCGCCGAAACCCGCGTGTTCCGGTGTTGTGGCGCTGATCTTACAGTTGGCGGCCAGGGGCCGGCTTGTAATCGGAAACGCAAGATCGATGCCCTTTGTTCTGCTAGTCCCTTCCGTACACCCAGGGCCGCGCTTCCGCGGCGCGCTGCTCGAAGGCCGTTATTTCCGCCTCGTGCCGCCAAGTCAGTCCGATGTTGTCCAGACCGTTGATCAGCTTGTGCTTGCCGTAGGCAATAATGTCGAAGGGAATCTCCAGGCCGCCGGGGGAAGTGATCTGCTGCGCTTCCAGATTCACGGTGAGTTGACAGCCTTCATTGGCATCAACCTCCTTGAAGAGCGCGTCACTGCCGGCTTGCGAGACAATGGCCGGCAGCAAGCCGTTGTTAAGGGAATTGTTGTAGAAAATATCCGCAAAGCTGGGTCCGATCAGGCTGCGG
The DNA here is from genome assembly GCA_027297205.1 of SAR324 cluster bacterium. Classification (GTDB taxonomy): domain Bacteria; phylum SAR324; class SAR324; order SAR324; family JACQKK01; genus JAPUIH01. The sequence goes on from JAPUIH010000013.1 coordinate 4,393, forward strand.
AAGCCATACTCCATCAGTGCCCAGAGAGCGTGCTCGCGGCTTGAGCCGCAGCCGAAGTTTTCCCGCGTCAGCAAAATCTGAGCGCCCTGGTAGCGTGGATAGTTGAGCACGAAATGCGAGTTGGGCCGGGATTCGTCGGCTTCCTCGTAGCGCCATTCGGAAAAAAGATGCTTGCCGAAGCCGGTGCGCAGGATGCTTTTCAAATGCACCTTGGGGATAACGGCGTCTGTATCCACGTTGATGCGGTCCAGGAGCGCAGCCAGGCCGGTGAAGGTGGTAAATGGCTCCATTACGATTTTCTCCCTAGGGGCGTTCCGGTTAATCAGGACAGTTCGGCGGCTTGCAGATCGCGGATGTCCACGAAATGGCCCGCGATGGCCGCCGCGGCGGCCATGGCTGGACTGACCAGGTGGGTGCGTCCTCCCCTGCCCTGCCGGCCCTCGAAATTACGGTTGCTGGTGGACGCGCAACGTTCTCCCGGTTGCAGAATGTCCGGGTTCATGCCCAGGCACATGGAGCAGCCCGGCTCACGCCATTCGAATCCTGCCTCCAGAAAAATCTTATCCAGGCCTTCCGATTCCGCCTGCTGCTTGATGAGACCACTGCCGGGTACAATCAGCGCCGTCACCCCTTCGGCGATCCGGTTTCCCTTGGCGTATCGCGCCGCGTCCCGCAGGTCTTCGATGCGGCCGTTGGTGCAGGAGCCGATGAATACCTTGTCGATGCGGATATCCATGATGGGTGTGTTGGGCCTGAGGGCCATGTACTCCAGCGCCCGCTCATAAGCTTCCCGCTCGAACTGGTTTTTAATTTCCCTGGGATCCGGTACCTTGCCCCCCACCCCGGTGACCATGCCAGGGTTGGTGCCCCAAGTGACCTGGGGCGTCAACTGCGCCGCGTTCAATTCCACCGATTGATCATAGGTGGCGCCAGGGTCGCTGGGCAGGCTTTTCCAGTAGGCCACGGCCGTGTCCCATTCGTCCCCTTGCGGGGCCTGGGGACGGCCCTTCAGGTAATCATAAGTGGTCTGGTCCGGCCCAATTAGTCCCGCGCGGGCCCCCGCCTCGATGGACATATTACACAGGGTCATCCGCCCTTCCATGCTCAGGGCGCGTACGGCCTCTCCCGCATATTCGATCACGTAGCCCGTGCCGCCGCCGATCCCGATCTGACCGATCAGTCCGAGAATGATGTCCTTGGCGGAAATGTTGTTCTCCGTGCCAGCGTTCACCGTGACCAGCATGGATTTGGGTTTGTGCTGCAGCAGGGTTTGGGTGGCCAGCACATGCTCCACCTCCGAGGTGCCGATGCCGAAGGCCAGAGTCCCGAAGGCCCCGTGGGTGGCCGTGTGGGAATCGCCGCAGACAATGGTGTTGCCGGGCTGGGTGAGCCCCTGCTCCGGCGCCACCACATGCACGATGCCATTGCGCGGATCCCCCACGTCGAACAGCGCCACGCCGAAGTCTTTGCAGTTCTTCTGCATGGTTTCCACCTGCAGGCGGGCGATGGGATCTTCGATGAGGCCCGTCTGGTTAATTGTGGGGAGGCAGTGATCAATGACGGCCATGGTGGATTTGGGTCCCGGCCGCCGCACTGCACGGCCGGCCAATTTCAGCCCTTCGAATGCCTGGGGAGTGGTTACCTCGTGAATCAGGTGGCGGTCGATGTAAAGAATGGCCTGTCCCCCTTCATCACCCACATAGTGCAAATCCCAGATTTTTTCGAACAGCGTCTGTCCCATTTCCGATGCTTCCTTATTTAAGCCTGGAGTTGTGCAGGAATTGATTTCCGCGGCCGCCCGTACGCTTGCCGGGATCAATCCACGGGAGCCCTCCAGGTGGTGGATTTTAGGACGTAGGATACCACACAGCAGGCGTGTCTGGTCAAACTTTTGCGGGGGCCCGTGTCTGCCGCGGGAATCGTCTCTCGCAAGGCGCCACCCGCGGCAAATCAAAGGAGGGGTGGACTTGAATGGTGCGTCTTCGCACCCAGACTAGCGCCGCAACTGGGCGGTGATGGTATCCAGAGCGAATTCCACCCGCCGGTTCGTGCGCCAGTCTGCTTCGGTGTGGCCGCGGCGCAGGGGCATTTCCTCCCCGTAGCTCACGATCACCATTTTGCCTATGGGAATACCCTTGTTGATCAGATAGTCGCGCACGCTGTTGGCGCGGCGCATCCCGAGGCCCAGGTTGTATTCCGAGGTGCCGCGCTCATCCGCATGGCCGATCAGCCGCACAGCCGTGCCGGGGTGCTTCAGCATCCACGCGCTGTTGGCATCCAGCACCTTCCGCATTTGCGGAGGGAGCGTCGTGCTGTCGAATTCGAAGAACACGGTGCGCATGTCTTGCAGCACCATCTTGTTCAGCCCAACAGGAAAGGCCGGCACCAGCGGCTTGGCCGCGGGCTCCCTGTCCGATTGCACCATCGCCTCGCGCGGCTTCTCATCCAACTGCACCACGGTCTCGCGGCTTCCCGTCAAGGCTTGTTCTTCCCGGGTCTGGCGTCCAGCCATTGCCCCGGTCATTGCACCGGGCCGGGAAGGGTCGTTCACTGCCGCGGCGGCTTCCTCGTAGGCGGCGCTGGAAGGGGCCTTCACCGCCACCTCCTTGGATGCACAGGCGCCCAACAGGAAGACTAGAATGACGGACAACAATCCGATTCCAATTCGGTTCATGGTTCCCTCATCGCTGGTTATCAATTCACATCTTGCCATCGGGGAGTTACATGCAATTCCGCGGCCCACGGTCCATGCGAATCCTTTCTCAGTTTAATTTGCGGTGATGGGTTGGGCCGGCCGCGGCCTCACGGCCCCGCGGGGCTATGGAAACTTATTGAAATATTTCTGAAAAATCAGAAAGCCCGGGATCCAGCGCGGGCAGTGGAGACTGAGGAAATAATGAAAGTGTGCCGTGGCGTACACAGCGAACGTCCGCGTGGACCATGGCGCAATTTCACACCCACACAGCAATCCGCGGTGCTTTCCGTCGGTTGGGACACAGCTGGGGTTGACCAAAAACTCTCACAGAAAACCGCAAATACTTATTTGTGTATTATGAAATACTTTGATAAATATATTCGTAGTTTAGGCGAGTCGCGCACTCCAACTGATGAATTGCAATTGTCTGGTGGCCCCATGACCTTGGAAGACCTGGAAATCCTGGAAATTGCCTTGGAACTTTACAAGCGGGAAGAACCGCTGGATGGAAAGTGCAATGCATTGATCGGCCTGCTGTTGCGGGTGATCAGGCTTGATATATCAATAATAAAGGAAGACCCGGGGCCCACACCGGAATTGCCGTAGTGCCAAGGGGTGCCCGGCACTTATGCGAGGCGCTTGCGGCGGCGGACAGGCGCGCCGGAAATTCCCCGCCAGAAGTCCAGGGCGGTTTTTAACACCTGGGACGCTGTCAACCCGGCCGCCTCCAACTGGTCGCGCTGGCCGCCATAGCTGACAAATTGATCGGGCGCACCCAGCAGCCGTGCCGGACGCTGCAGGTCTTGGTGGGCCATCAGGCGCAGCACCGCCTCGCCGAATCCTCCGGAGAGTACATTTTCCTCCAAGGTAATCACGCCCCTGGCCTTGCCGATTTGCTCCGACAGCAGCGCCTCGTCGAGAGGTTTGATGAAGCGCGCATTGATCACCGCACAGTCCACCCCTTGGGATTCCAATTCCTCCGCCACCTGTTCCGCCACGGGCACCATGCTGCCCACCGCCGCCAGCAATAGCCCCCCCTGGGATGCAGGACGCAGCAGCTCTCCCTGACCGATAAGGATCGGCTCTATTTGCAGGGGCAGGTCCATGGCCGGAGTGTCTCCGCGGGCAAAACGCATGGCGATGGGCCCCCCGTCATGCTCGTAGGCGGTGCGCATCATGCGCCGCATTTCCAGTTCGTTGCAGGGCGCCATATGCACCATCCCTGGAATCATGCGCAGATAGCTGAAGTCGAACACGCCATGATGGGTAGGGCCATCACTGCCCACGAATCCGCCGCGGTCCATCATTATCCGCACGGGCAGATTCTGCAGGGCGATATCATGAATGATCTGGTCAATGGCCCGCTGGGAAAAGGTCGAGTATATGGTGACGAAAGGTTTGATGCCTCCGATGGCCAATCCCGCGGCACCGCAGTATCCATTAGCCTCCGCGATACCCACGTCCAGCACGCGATCCGGGTATTTCTCCTTGAGGGGCGCCAGGCCCGTATTGCTGAGCATTGCCGCCGTGATGGCCACCACCTTGGAGTCCCTTGCCATCAAGTCGGCCATGCCCTCGCTGTAGATGTTCGTCCACGATTTCTGAGGCTGGGCCGCCGCGGATTTGGACTTGGGCGGAGAGACTGCATGGGCCGCGAAGGTGTTTTCAATATCGGGCCCCATGCCCTTGCCCTTTACAGTGGAGATACGGATCAGCAACGGGCCTTGCATGGTTTTGGCGTGGCCCAGCATGGCGATCAATTCATGCACGTTGTGGCCATCCACGGGCCCGAAATAACGGAAATTGAGCGATTCAAACATCGCGGCGACGTCCGGACTTGCATAGTCCTTTACAGAGCGCTCCATATGCTTGAGGCTCTTCAATATTTCCGTGCCGAAGGGCATGCGCTGGGTCATCGACTTCAGCTCGTCGCGGATTGCGTTGTAGCTGTCCGAGGAGGTAATGCGGGTCACCGTGCGGGAGACAGCACCCACGTTTTTGTCGATGCTCATCCCGTTGTCGTTGAGAATCACGGTCAGGTTGAGGTCCAACTCCCCCGCCATGCTGAGGGCCTCGTAGGCCAGCCCACCGGTCATGGCGCCATCCCCGATTACGGCGATTACATGGTGATTCTGTCCCAGCACGTCCCGCGCCACGGCCATGCCCAGGGCGGAGGAAATGGAGGTCGAAGCATGGCCGGCCCCCATGTGGTCGTAGGGGCTTTCCTTGCGTTCCAGGAACTTGGACATGCCGCCCCACAGCCCATAGTCGGGAAAGAGGGCGGCCCGTCCGGTGAACAGCTTGTGGATATGGGCTTGGTGGCCGACGTCCCAGGCAATGCGGTCTTCCAGAAAATTGAACTGATGAAACAGGGCGATGGTAAGCTCCACCACGCCCAGCGCCGCGCCCAGATGACCACCCGTCTTGGAGATGGACTCAATCAGGAAGCTGCGGGCCTCTTGCGCCAGCGCCGTCAGGTCATCATCACTTAGCCGCTGGATATCCAGGGGATTTTCCAGATTCGCCAGCAGGGGAAAGCGCTCTGCGTCCATTGCCAATACCCTTGGGTGATCAGTGATTTCGCTATCCCATGTCCCAACCTGAACTAATAATCTCAATATACCAGGGATGCAAGCCGCTTGTGTGGCCCTCGCACCGATGCTCACTTGTCATGGCGTCCACTATCGATTTATGAGAAGGAAAAGGATGCACAGTTGGCACCGGCTTCCCGCGGTGGGGAGAACATTCGAACAGGAGGAGGGCCCTCCCTCCGATTACGAGACCAGACGGTCATGCAGCAGAGCGAAACCGCCCCGACCATGGATGAATTAGCGGAACTGATTCCGATGCGTCCGGACGAGCGCATCGATGCGGTCAAAGTCGCCGAACATCTGGAGGGAAAATTGCCGGGAGCGGAGGGCAGGCCGGAGATCCTGCAATTCCAGGGGGGCAAGGCCAATTTGACTTACCTGCTGCGCTATCCGGAACAGGAGTACGTCCTGAGACGCCCACCGCTGGGCCCGGTGGCGCCGAAGGCCCACGATATGGGGCGCGAGTACCGGGTGCTGTCCGTGCTCCACCAGGCCTTTGCCCTGGCGCCCAGGGCCTATTACTTCAGCGAAGACCCGCAGGTGGTGGGCGCGCCATTCCTGATCATGGAGCGGCGCAACGGAATTGTGATCCGTCAGGAAATGCCAGAACGCTACATGAATCAACCGCAGCTGTTCCGGCGCATGAGCGAGGCTATCGTGGACGCCCTGGTGGAATTGCATGCGGTGCATCCGCCGCGGGTGGGGCTGGAGAAGCTGGGCCGGCCGGAAGGTTTTGTGCAGCGGCAGGTGGAAGGATGGTACCAGCGCTGGGAAGCCAGCAAGACCGATGAGTACCCCGAAGTGGCGGAGTTGATGCCCTGGCTGAGGTCCCACATTCCCCCGTCCTTCAAAGTGTCATTGGTACACAACGATTTCAAGCTGGACAACATGATGGTGGATGAGGAGGATCCCGCGCGCATTGTCGGCGTGTTCGACTGGGACATGTGCACCCTGGGCGATCCACTCTCCGATCTGGGCAGCCTGTTGGGCTATTGGGCGGAGGCCGGCGATTCGCCGGAGCGCAGCGCCTTCCGGGTCATGCCCACCCACCTGCCTGGATTTGTGACCCGCGAGGAGGTAATTAAGCGCTACGGGGATAAGAGCGGAACGGACCTCTCTCATATCCGTTTTCACGAGATTTTCTCCCTGTTCAAGCTGGCGGTAATCGTGCAGCAGATCTATGTGCGCTGGGTGCGCGGCCAGACCCAGGACGAGCGGTTCCGCGACTACGCCCCGCGCGTGCAGGGGCTCGTGAAAGCGGCATGGACGGAGTTGAACAGTCTTTGAGTGCGAGAGGCCGCCTCGGCCCGGTTGCCGTGGCCCGGTTGCCGTGGCCCGGTTGCCGTGGCCCGGTTGCCGAGGAAACGTTCGGCGGATTTTGTTCAGAACCGCAAACCCTTACTTTGGAAATATTCATGATTCAGCCATCTATGGATTTGAGCCGCTTCCCGGCGATCGATCACCTGATCATCATTCGTGTCTACGGTGAGGGCGGAGATCTGGCCGCCGTGCTGCCCAATACCCCGGAGCAGAGCGACGCCCTGCGGGTCTTGCACGGTGTTCAGGACAAGGACGGGAAAATCGCGGCGCCTCAGGCGAAGCAGGCCTTGGAGGTGCTCCAGCCCGCGGGCCTGGACAAGGGAAATGCGGTGGCCGATCTGCTGGGCAGAATTTCCGCAGGCGAAGCTTGCTCACTGGCGGTGATCACCAGCCCGGTGGCGGGGCTGATGGCGCGTATTACCCGGCGCAGCGGAGAACAGGCGGAAATTGACGCCTTTCTGCAGCTCTTGAACGCGGGGGATATCAGGGCGGCGGAAAAAGTGGGCGGCGTGTGGTCGCCCCAGCCCTATGTGATTGACGGTATTTTGAACTGCTTCGCCGTAATGGAAAATCACAGGTTCGATGGGGGCTGGTGGGACAAAATACCCCTAAAAACCACGGATATGAGCGCGGAGGAGTTCAAGGCGGCGGGCGTGCGCTATGCGCCGGGCTGCCAAGTGCGCACGGGTACCTATATCGGGCCGGGCACGGTGATCATGAATCAGGCTTTCGTGAATATCGGGGCCTACATTGCCGGCGAGGGCGTAATGATCGATGGGGCTGCGCGGGTGGCTTCCTGCGCCCAGATCGGCAAAGGGGTCAAGTTCGGCGCTGGCGCGGGTATTGAAGGGGTACTGGAGCCGGCGGGGAGGCTGCCCTCCATTATCGAGGACAACGCACGAATAGGCGCCATGTGCGAGATTGCGGGCATTGTCGGTGAAGGGTCCGTGGTGGCCAGCGGCGTGGTGATGGCCTCCGGCAAGAAAATTTATGACGAGGATACCAACGAGCAGGTCCCACCGCTGGAAACCACCGTGGGTGATTCCACCTACCTGCTTCCCATCATTCCACCCAACCGCCTCGCGGTGGGTGGCTCCCTACTGTCCAGCAACGGACAATTTGCCACGGATGCAATCATTTTGAAGCCAGGGGACCTGCGCGACCGGGACACTTTGCGTCATTTTGAGAGACAAGGCATCCTGTATCAATAAGCGCCGCACCGTTGCCGGGCCAACCTCCTCCCGCTCAGCCTCCGCCGTTCGCTCGCTGTCGTTATTTGCGCGAGCCGCCTGCTGCAGTCGTCTCCCTCTAAGCCCTTATATTTATAACATAACTTCTGTACTCGGGCTGTTCCGCGCGGGTCTGGGAGCCGTCGTTAGGCGCACAGATCGTCCCCACAATTTCTCCCCAGTTCCACCCTCTCAATGGAGTTTAAATTGCATGCATCCCCGGTACTGAATCCCCGCCATGGAGCTGCGAAAAATTGGCAGGCCGAGTTCAAATCGGGCGGGTGACCCAAAACTCGGCTTATACGAATTGGAACCCGTTTTTATTTCTCCAATATGCAATAAAAAAGATTGACTAATAGCAATCAATATTATAGAGTGCTAACGAATATGAAGAAGAGCGAGACATGCGGCATGATCTGAAAGAGAATTGCTCCTCGCCATCAAGGAGATTAAAATGAAAAAGAACATAGCGATTACCGAAGAGGATGTGCAGAAGGCTTTGCAGAAATTCCTGAAAACCGGTGGCCTGATCAAGCATCTGCCGGATCAAATCGCGCCCAGAAACATTCTGGTGGGCGCAAAGTTTGGGATATTCGAGCCGGTGATTAATACCTCCGGGGCCGTCTCTGAAACGAGCGCATAGCAAGGCGCAAAGCGATCCTCTTTGATCGGCAAAGTATTGCGGCCTGGGACCACATACCCTCCTATATCGGGTACCCTCCCCCGTTGTGGTTTCAGGCCGCTTTTTTGCGTCCGGGAGAACTATCCATCCGAAGAGCTATACCGTGGGGGGGAGTCAGGGGAACCATCACTGGTTCCCCTGACTGCGCAGAAGAGGGATTGTGAGAGGGATAGTCCAGGAACACAGCCTGATCGAATGTTGGAAGAAGAGAGCGACCGTATCTTCCAAAATCAGGCACGGAAAGTTCCTTCTCTCCGTCGAGTTCCCGGGAATGGAACCTTAGGTCAGGAACAGCCCATCGAGTTGCCGCAGCTCAGGCAGCGGTAACAGGAGCCGTTTCTGACGGTTAAATGTCCGCACACATCACAGACGGGCGCATCGCCCATCAAATCAGCCATATGATCGTCTAGGGCGTCCGTGGCCTTGTGCGCGGGCTCGGAAGCCGGTGACCGTTCAGTGGCGGACGCCGCCGGTGGCGCCGCTTCGGGAGTTTGTCCGTCCGATTGGGTGTCCAGGGTATCCGGCAACACATGGATAAAGTCGTTGCGCCCCAAGAATTCCATCCCTAGGATTCTGAAGATAAAGTCCGGGATCGAAGTACATGTGCGGACGTTGGGATGGTCCGTGATGCCGTAGGGCTCAAACCGGGTGAAGGTGAACATGTTCACGTACTTTTCCAGCGGCACCCCATAGGACAGGCCCACGGAGATCGCCTGGGCAAAGCTGTTCATCATGCTCCGGTAAGCCGCGCCCTCTTTGTACATATCGATAAATATTTCACCCAACTCGCCGTTCTCGTATTCGCCCGTGCGCAGGAACAATTTGTGGCCGGCCACGGTGGCTTCCAGGGTAAATCCGCTGCGCCTTCTGGGCAGCACCCTGCGTTCGCCCCATGCCAAGCCCTGCTCCATGGCCACGGCGTCTTCCACGGCTGTGCCGGCCAAGGATGCATCGCCGGAATCGTTGAGCTTGGTGCTGAGCGGCTGGGAGCCCTTGCTGTTGTCACGGTACAGCGCCACGGATTTCAGGCCATAGCGCCAGGACTGCACGTAAATGTCCTCGATCTCCTCCACGGAAGTCTGCTCGGGCATGTTGACGGTTTTGGAGATGGCGCCCGAGATGAAGGGTTGCACCGCCGCCATCATCTTTACATGGGCGATAGGAGCGATGAAGCGTGTGCCCGAGCTCCCGCAGCGATTGGCGCAGTCGAACACGGGCAGGTGCTCCGGCCTGAAATGCGGCGCGCCTTCGACTGTCTCCATGCCGCCGATATGGGTCTGGGCCTGTAGAATCTCCTCGCTGTCCATACCCCTTTCCGCCAGCGCAGCCGGGTTGACGTGCGGGGTGTACTCGTCCAGGCCGCCGCCCGCCTTAACAGCCCGCACCGCCTCGTCGATCTCCCCGTCACTGTACCCAAGCTCCCGCAACCGTTCCAAATTAATGGTTGCGCCGTCTTCCAGGCTCTGGGTGCCAAGGATATAGCGGATAATGTCCTGTACCTGCTCGGGGTTATATCCCAACTTCTCCAGCGCTATATTAAGGGAATGATTGACGATCTTGATGTAGCCGCCACCGGCCAGCTTTTTCCATTTCACGATGGAAAAGTCCGGCTCCACCCCCGTGGTGTCGCAGTCCATCAGCAGTCCGATAGTGCCCGTGGGCGCGAGCACGGTCATCTGGGAGTTGCGGTAACCGTATTTCCGGCCCAACTCCTCCGCATTGTCCCAGGCCTGCTGGGCCGCGTGCCAAAGCTCTTCCGGACAATGCTTGGGATCGATCTGCCTGGCGGCCTGGCGATGCTTGCCGATCACCTTCAGCATGGGCTTGCGGTTGCGCTCGTAGCCCTCGAAGGCCCGCATGTGGGAGGCGATCTCCGCGGAAGTGGCATAAGCCTCGCCGCACAGGATGGCGGTCAGGGCGGCGGCCAGGGCGCGGCCTTCTTCGCTGTCGTAGGCCAAGCCGTTCACCATCAGCAGGGTGCCCAGGTTGGCGTAACCCAGGCCCAGCGGCCGGTAATCGTGGCTGTTTTGCGAAATATCCGCATTGGGATACGAACTGAAATCCACCAGGATTTCCATGGCCGTGGAAAAGACACGGATGGCGTGCCGGTAGCTTTCCAGATCGAAGGAACCATCCTCGCGCCGGAACTTCATCAGGTTCAGGGAAGCCAGGTTACAGGCCGTATCGTCCAGGAACATGAATTCCGAACAGGGATTAGACGCGTAGATGCGGTCCGTGTTGGAGCAGGTGTGCCATTCGTTGATAGTGGTGTCGAACTGCACCCCCGGATCGGCGCAGGACCAAGCGGCCTCGGCGATTTCACGCATGAGCGTCCTGGCCTTATGGGTCTCATGGCGCTCGCCCGTGGTGCGGGAGGTGGTGATCCATTCTCCATCCTGCTCATATTCCTTCATGAACTCGTCGGTGATGCGCACCGAGTTGTTGGAGTTCTGGCCGGAGATGGTGTGATAGGCTTCGCCGTTGAAGTCCGCCTCATAGCCCCCGGAGATAAGGGTCTTGGCCTTGTCTTCCTCCTTGGCTTTCCAGCGGATGAAATCCACGATTTCCGGATGGTCCATGTCCAGGCAAACCATCTTGGCCGCGCGGCGGGTGGTGCCGCCGGACTTGGTGGCGCCCGCGCCCTTGTCGAACACTTCCAGGAACGACATCAGGCCCGATGAGGTGCCGCCTCCGGAGAGCGGCTCGAAGCGGCTGCGCAGCCGGGAGAAATTGGTGCCCGTGCCCGATCCATACTTGAAGACCCGCGCTTCTTTCTTTAGCAGGTCGAAGATGGACATCAGGCCGTCCTCCACCCGCTGGATAAAACAGGCGGAGCACTGCGGATGTTCAAAGGATTTATCGATTTCCTCCACCTGGCCCTTGGCGGCGTTATAGTGCCAGTTGCCGGGGCTGCCGGAGATGCCGTATTCCTGATACAGGCCGCAGTTGAACCACACGGGGGAGTTGAAGGCGCCATGCTGGGTGACCAGCAGCAGGGTTAACTCATCCTCGAACACCTCCGCGTCCCCGGGCGTATTGAAATAACCGCTTTCCTCTCCGGCGACGCGAATGCTGTGGGCGATGCGGTAAATGACCTGCTCGACGGAGGTTTCCCGTTCTATCCGGGGCACGCCCGCCTTGCGGAAATACTTCGAGACAACGATGTCGGTGGCCAGTTGCGTCCAGCTTTCCGGCACTTCCACATCGTCCATTTCGAAGACGACCTTGCCGTTTGGCTCCGAAATCTCGCTGCGCCGGCGGACGAACTTCACCGCATCCAGCGGATTCGTGCCTTCCACGGAAAAATGACGCACAAAAGCCATTCCCATCCGCACGGCCTGGCCCGTCTTGGCGAGGCTGGCCACTTTCCCGGTTTTATTACCCAACGTGGTATCTTCCATGACCTCTCTCTTTACCGCATCCCTGCATTTTATATTTTATTTCAATCGATTGGAATATATTTCACCACGCATACGAACGCATCTGTCCCGTCCCCCGAGCACACGAACCACAAGGATCGCGTGCCCCTAGGCAGTGCGTGTCTTCTTAGGATGCTCGGAAATGAGAAAGTGACAACGAGGGTGGGTAATCTGCCCTGAACGTCTCTTCATGACTGGCCCCCTCCATGGTTCTATTCGGGAACTCTCCTTGTGCTCCCTCAGGCATCCATGCCATTCAGCAAAACTTAATTAAACGGACTAATAACCGTTTTGGTTCCCCAATAGCAAGCAGAAATTTACAAAAAAAATCGATTCCAGAATTTCGCCCTGATTTGCCTCCGGCGCGCCCGCCCGCTCCCTGCCGCCCCACCCTTGCCGTACTTATGCGCGGAGGGCGGCGGCCACGGCTTGAGGGGCGTCTCAAGCCGGCCCCCGCGGGAGCCGCCCCTGCCTGCTTCTGCATATCCGGCAGCGCCCCTCAAGCCGTTGGTTGACGCCTTACAATAGGTCGGCTTGAAGGGCGTGTTAATCCAGCCCCCCGCGGGGACCGTATCCGCCTTATTCGGCGGGGGGGACGAGTGACGCTCTTCCCACGCCCACGTATTCGGCAGCACCCTTCAAGCCATTGCTCTCTAGCCATCGTTTTCAATCCATCGCTCTCAAGCTATTGTTCTCAAACTATTGTTCCGACCGGGCCGCACCTGCCGGCCCTAGAAAGACCTGGGCATGCCCAGCACCTTTTCCCCCAGATAGCTCAGCACCAGGTTGTTGGGAATGGGCGCGGTCATCAACAGCCGGCATTCCCGGAACTTGCGCTCGATGTGGAACTCCTTGGCGTAGGCGTAGCCACCGAAGGTGTCCATGCAGGCGTTGGCCGCCTCCCAACTGGCTTCGCTGGCCAGCAGCTTTGCCATGTTGGCCTCCTGACCCGGATTGCCCCCGGCGTCGAACATGCGCGCGGCGCGGTCGCGCACCATCCGCGCCGCCTCTATGTGCGCATAGGCCCGCGCGATGGGAAACTGCACCCCCTGGTTCTGGCCGATGGGCCGGCCGAATACCACCCGCGAGTTGGCGTAGTCCACGGCCTTTTCCACGAAGTAGCGTCCGTCGCCGATGCCCTCCGAGGCCACCAGGATGCGCTCGGCGTTCATGCTGTCCAGGATGTGGCGGAAGCCCTGCCCCTCCTCGCCGATCAGGTTTTCCGCCGGCACCTCCAGGTTGTCGAACAGCAACTCGTTGGTCTGGTGATTGACCATGGTCTCGATGGGCCGCACCTCCAGCCCGTCCCCCACGGCGCGCTTCAGATCCACCAGCAGCACGCTCAGGCCTTCGGTCTTGCGCGCGCATTGCTCCTTGGGGGTGGTGCGCGCCAGCAGCAGCAGCAGGTCCGAGTGCAGCACCCGGGAGATGAACACCTTGCGCCCGTTGACGATGTATTTCTTGCCCTTCTTTACCGCCCGCGTGCTGATACTGGTGGTGTCCGTGCCGGCGTCGGGCTCGGTCACCCCGAAGGCCTGCAACCTGATTTCTCCGCTGGCGATACCGGGCAGGTAGGCCTCCTTCTGGCCCTCGGAGCCGTGCCGCAGCAGGGTGCCCATGATGTACATCTGGGCATGGCTGGCCGCCGCGTTGCAGCCCGCGCGGTTGATCTCTTCCAGGATCAGGCTGCCATCGATCACACCCAGCCCCATGCCCCCGTACTGCTCGGGAATCAATGCGGCCAGGTAACCGCCCTCGGTAAGCGCATTGACGAAATCCGTGGGGTACTCGTAGCCGTCGTCCAGCTTGCGCCAGTACTGCTCCGGGTAGCGCGCGCAGAGCTGGCTCACACTGTTGCACAGGGCCTTCTGATCGTCCGTCATTCCGAAATCGCTGAACTGCATGGGGATCCTCAAGGGGCTGGTCAATTGGGGGTATCTTCTACTTTACCAAAGAGAGCGCCATACGGGCAATGCGGGGGAGGGAAGGTGGCTTCCTCGTCGTCCCCCATCAGGCGGGAATACCCCACCACGTCCGCGCTGAGGATGGCGGTCAACTTGCGTTGGGTGTCCTTGGAAACTGCCACGGGGCGGCCCTCCCTGTGTCAGACTGCGCTTGTTATCGGGAGCTGGAAATAAAGAGCAAAACTAGCACAAGGGGGTGCCGGGGTGAAGGAATTAGGGGGTCTCGCCGGGGCGGGCCTCCCCTCCTCCGGCGGACCGGCCTTGTGCGGGCTGGGACGCCCGCGCCACCTACTCCGCCACCGAAGAGTTGTAGGCGCCCACCTGGGCGATTTCCATTTCCAGCTTGTCCCCCGGCTCCAGAGGTCCCACGCCGGCGGGAGTGCCCGTGAGCACGATATCCCCGATTTCCAGGGTAAAATATTGGGAGGCGGCGGCCACGATCTGCGGAATCTTGTATATCATCAGTTTGGTGGAGTCGTTGTGCCGTTGCTCGCCATTGACGCGCATGGTGATCATCAGGTCCTGCGGGTCGCTCACCGCGGAGGCGGGCACGAACTCGGAGATGGGACAAGCGCCGTTGAAGCCCTTGGCGATTTCCCAGGGATGCCCCTTTTCCTTGAGGCGGTCCTGCACGTCCTGCAGGGTCACATCAACGGCCACCGCGTAGCCCGCAATGGCGGGATAGACCTCTTCCTCGGATGCCTGGAAGAGCGGTTTGCCCATGATCAGCGCCAGCTCCAGTTCGTGGCGGGCTTTCTTGGAATAGGAGGGAATGCGGATCGGCTCTTCCAGGGGCGCCATGGCGGTGGCGGGCTTGATGAAGAACATGGGCGCGCCCGGAGGCTCGTTGTTCAACTCCTCGATATGGGCCACGTAATTGCGGCCCATGCAGATAATTTTCCCCACGGGGATGGGCTCGCTCCGCCCTTTCATGGTCACTGTGTGTACGGTCATGGATTGCGGTTCCTGATGGTTGATGATGGTGAAAAGAAAGCTGCCTCGCACCCTTTGGCAAACTGCCTGTAATTACAAACGCGGATTATTTGCTGCCGCGGATGCACGCGGATCAACGCCGATGCAAATTGTTATTAAATCCGATCCGAGTAAATCGGCGTGAATCGGCGGTTCCAGAATACAGGCTACGACCAGGGCGGCGCCGTGCCCCACTGGTTGAAGAAGGTGATCTCCCGGGAGGGCAGGCGCTTGGTGGGCCCGAAGTTGCCCCGGGGATAGCCCATGGGGATGCAACAGTAGATCTTGACGTCCTCCGGGATACCCGTCAGCTTATGCACCCGCTCCATCACGGTGGCATGCAGCGTGGTCAGGGTGGAGCCGATGCCCAAAGCACGCGCGGCCAGCAGCAGGTTCTGCACCGGCGGAAAAACCGAGTTGTCCACGCCGGCCTTGATGGCGCAGGCCAGGATGATCAGCGGGGCGTCCTTGATCTCATCGGCCAGCTTCATGGCGTAAAAATGGGTCTTATGTTCCTTGGGAAAGTCCTCCGCGCTGTTGAAGCCCTCGTCCTTGCGCTTGGCCCACCACGCCTCGTGGTAAAGCTTGCCGAACTCGCTGATGATGGCGGGGTCGTTCATGACGAAGAATCGGCCGGGCTGATTGTTGCCGCCGTTGGGGGCCTTTTGCGCCGCTTCGATCATCAGGCGAATGTCCTCTTCCTTGATGGGATCCGGCTTGAGGCGGCGGATCGCCCGCTGAGAGAACATGGCTTCCCCAATGGGCATGGTGAGACGATTGGGCATGGCGCTTCCCTCTGATTATAATGAAAAATGTACGGCCGCTGGCCGCGAGTTATTCATGAATATGCATGCAACACTAAGTGAAAAGGCGTGTGGGGGCAAACCCCATCCGCGCCGAGGACGTTGAACAGTGGGGGAGGCCGGCACGGCGGCGGCGCACCCCCCTTTGCCTTGAGGACAGAACGCCATGTACAAGACCTTGCTGGTGGATTCGCCCGCCGACCACGTGCGGCGCATTACCCTGAACCGTCCCGACGTAATGAACGCCTTAAATACAGAAATGGGGCTGGAACTGCGCGAGTTTTTCCGTCAATGCGATTACACGGAAGAGCCGGATACGAGGGTGCTCATCATCACCGGAGCGGGCGAAAGAGCCTTTTGCGCCGGAGGCGACCTGAAGCAGCGTCAGGGCATGAGCGATTCCGATTGGCGGCATCAGCACGAAATCTTCGAGGACGCCTTTGGCCATCTCAGGCGTTTTCCTCCGCCCATCATCGCGGCGGTGAACGGCATGGCCATGGGCGGGGGCTGCGAGATGGCCGTGGCCTGCGACCTGATCGTGGCCTCGGAAAACGCTGTCTTCGCCCAGCCCGAGGTACGCCTGGGCATCATGCCCGGCGCGGGAGGAACCCAGAACCTGCCCCGCCGCATCGGCCCCGGACGGGCCCGGGACATGGTGTTCACCGGGCGGCAGGTCAAGGCCGAGGAAGCCTTCCAATGGGGCCTGGCCGACCGGCTGGTGCCCCATGACACCTTGATGGACGAGGCCCTGGCGCTAGCAGTAACCATCGCCAAAAACGGTCCCATCGCCGTGCAGCAGGCCAAGAAAGCCATCAACTGGGGCCTGGACCTTTCCCTGGACGCGGGGCTGATGCTGGAGGTGGCCGCCTACAACGTCGCCATTCCCAGCGAGGACCGCCACGAAGGGGTGAACGCCTTCAACGAAAAGCGGCCCCCAAATTTCAGGAACCGTTAGCGTGTTTTTTTCTTGACCGATCGTTCCATAACATGTAGGTTCAATTCTCTCAACAACGGGAAGGGAGCCCATACCGTGGCGAGACCGAAGGAATTTGACCAGGAGCAGGTACTGGATTCGGCCATGCTGGCCTTTTGGCGGCATGGTTATCTGGGTACGGGCATCCAGGAGTTGGTGCGGGCCACCGGGATAAACCGGGCCAGCCTGTACGGCACTTTCGGCAACAAGCGCGAACTATTCCTGATCGCCCTGCGCCGCTATACGGGGGTCTGCGTGAATGAACTGCGCACGGCTCTGGCCTCCTCGAATTCGCCACTGGAAGGAATCCGCGCCATGCTGGATCATTTCCTGGGCGGTCTGCGGGAGCACAACAGAGGCTGCATGCTGTACAACACCGCCCTGGAAGTTTCCCGTTATGACGAGGAAATTTTCCGGGAAGTCGAGGTGGGCATGGGACAGATTGAGGCCATGCTCGTAGAGCAGGTGAAAGCGGGCCAGGAACAGGGCGAACTGAACGCCGATCTGGATCCGTTAATTCTCGCGCGCACCACCATGGCGGCCATGCAGAGCATGACGGTGAGAGGCTGCGCGGGAACTGAAATATTGGAAAGCATCTGGGACGGCGCCATGCTGGTATTCAAGCAGGCGGCCGCGAACTGATCCTCGGGATGCAAACGCGC
>JAPUIH010000130.1 GCA_027297205.1 SAR324 cluster bacterium
TAGGAGGTGCCGCGGACCTTCCGGAAAGCAGAGGATAGTCGAAACAGAGGACTGGCGGATGTTCTTAATGCCCGTGCGGCTAATTGAGCGGCCACCTGCTCCTGGTTCGCATTGTCGAGGATTTCCCAACCCGGATTTCGTATGGAGTAGAGTGCACGCGGTGGTACCGCAGGGCCGGTGACCTAGGGGAATCAAGCAACGCCTGGACCCGTCCTTCTTACCTCCAGATATCCTCGCCGATTCCAAACGATCTGCGGAGGCACCGGAGTGACGTTTCCGCCCCCGTTCATTTTTCAGACGCAGGTCTTGGGAGATTTTCTCATCTTCGTGGGCAAGCACATTGGAAAACTGGTGTGGTGGGCATTGCTGGACCTTCCGAAACAGTGGAATCAACACTCGCGGCGCATCCGGGAGATGGGCCGACTGGATGACCGCACGCTGAAGGATATCGGCCTGACCCGCTTCTAATTCGCTTTGGGCACGTATGGCACCCATCCCGGACATCCGGGCGCCTAACCGGCCGCACGGTTTGCAGGGAAGATAGCCCTTGCGTGGGGCCTGCTCCGGGGTCGTCTTTAGTTCTTACTGGGGGCAGAACTTCTTAAACCTGCACTACTCCATCCCGCGCCACGATCCGACCCGCCTTCACCACTAGCTTGCGGGGTGGTCGATTCACTATTGCTTCCTGGATGTTTTCTGCTTCCACCAATACCGCGTCCCCAGAACAACCCACGGTGGTTCCATAGCCTGTCGAACCTAACGAATCCAGTTCGCCAGCATTGTCTTTCTTGTACCAGTAACCCTCCAATCCCAATGCTTGTGCCCCATCCTGTGTTGCAATCTGGAATGCCAATTCCAGTCCTTCATCAGTGCGGAAGTTAAAGCGAAGTGCGACCAACATCGCCTTTTCCAACATGTCGGCGTTTCCAAATGGCGTCCAGGCATCCCGGATCCCGTCCGATCCGGAAAAAACCAGTACCCCAGCGTCGTGTAGACGCTCTACCGGTGGCACCGGGCTATGTGCGGCGCCGGTGGTCATGATCGAAATTCCGTTTTCAACAAGAAGTTCAATTGCCCGGCCAATTTGGGAATCTTCCACCATGCCCAGGCAGTATGCATGGCTGATCGCGACCCGTCCTTTAAGGCCATGGCTTTGGGTTCGCTCAGCGATGAGTCCGATCTGATGAACTCCCAATTCGCCACGATCATGAAGATGAATATCCACCCCTACTCCATGCCTTGCGGCAATTGAAAATATTGCGTCCAACTGGCCTACAGCATCCTGATCAATCCCTGCAGGATCGATCCCACCAATCAAATCGGCTCCGGCCTTCACAGCTTCTTCCAGTAATTCTGTAGTTCCGGGGCAGCGAATCACTCCGCTTTGAGGAAACGCGACCAATTGGATGGAAATTGAATCTTTGAATTCTTCACGAGCTGCTAGCAGGGCCTCCATGTGGGATAATTCAATTTCAGGATCGACGTCTACGTGGGTTCGGATTTGGGTAGTGCCTTTGCTGATTGCAAGGCGAATCAGGTTTCCTGCCTGCTCTTTCACCGAAATCCGCATTTTGCGTCGCACCACCTTTTCCGATTCAATTCTGTCGAAGGTGGTGGGGCCCGCTTGGTGGGAAACCCAGGGAAGGCCAAGAAAAGTCTTATCAAGGTGCATGTGACCATCCACAAGCCCAGGAATCAGCAAGCAGCCATTACCATCAATTGATTCAGAATCAGGCTTGTCGGGGGCAAGGCCGGGACCGATTTGATGGAACAGGCCATCCTGAATCAGGACATCAGTGGTGTTTCCACCCATGGGTCGGACATTCTTTATCAGCAGATCGTAGGGCATGGTTTGCGGCCAGGGCAGGTTATTGGAGAGCTTCGAGATATTCACTCCTTGCAGTAATTTCTCATGGCGAATCCAGTTGGCTGCCGGATGCGCGCCGTTCCGGTGAGAATGGAGTGGATGGATTCAAGGTGCGCGTGTGGCGGATACGGATGGTCGCTCATACAATTGTTCCACTCGTTCCTTCAGGCTTGCGCGATCCTGCCAGGTGTAGATTTGGTGCTTGGCGGCAAAGTCCAGAGCACAAACCAGGGAGATGTCGGCGACTGATAAATGGCCTGGCCAGAACCCTTCTGGGGCCTGGGATTGCACTTTGGCTTCTAACCAGTCCAAGCAAGAACTCACCCGCGCTTTCTGGCGGGCCAGGAATGGCACGGAATCGGATGCAAGACCTGCTACCCCCAAAAGACGGATAAAAACGGCCGCATCCTCCATGGCTCTGAGTGTATCGAGAACCTTGCCATCCTCCCAATGATGGTCAGGGCGAGTCAGTGCTGGGGCAAGACGTGAGTGGTCGCCCTGATTTTCCGGGATGGGGTAGGTGCGCAGCAGGTATTCGATGATCAAGTTCGATTCGAGCACCACTACCCCATCATCTTCCAACACAGGGACTTTCAGGGTGGGGTTCAGTTTGGAAAAAGATTCGACGGGGCGGTCGGTGGCCAATGTGGTGTCCCGCTCGAATGGAAGCCCCATTTCATCCAGGACGATCCTCACTTTTCGCACAAATGGGCTGCCGTCGCCGCCGTGCAATAGTCTCATGTGTGCTCCTCTATTGGATATTGAAATTAGGTGAAGCCTAGCAACCTTTTGTACCGCCTGGAAAGTGTCGACTTGGAGCGCATTTTTCAATTCCGCCCTGCCGGGGCGGTCAGAGTCCCATCCGTCAGGCATGTTCCATATTCGGCTCGGCTATGAGCGGCATCTTGCCCAGCACCTGGGAAATGGCGTTCAACTCTCACCCAGGGGTGGCAAGAACCGCTGAAATTACATGAGCGATAGCGATGGTCACCCCGGTAATTTGCGACATCAGAGAAACCAGCCAGCCTGCCGGTGGGCCCCAATAGGTGCGGTACCAAATCCAATCAAACAAAATGGCGACACCGAGCAAAATCAGGAATCCGTATTGAGGCCAACGTCCCCAACGGCGGTTGAACTCGATGTTGACGACGTCACTGAGAAAATAAAACGGGATGATGACGCCAAACCAAATGCCCCACGGAATGAGCAGGAAATCCGTCTTGAGAAAAATCTCGTAAACAGTGAGTTGCCACACATAATAGGCGACGAGCGCGCCCCCGATGACGAGTCGCAGGATTCATTTTTTGGGGGTTTAGTCTGGCAATTGATCCTTTTTCCACGAATTGATATTCCAACACGACCGGCTCCTTTTGGCAGGAACGGGATATTCTGTGCATGCAGGGGCGTTGATCGGCCTGTCCGGCGATCAGGATTTCCAGGCATCTTATGCGTTGATCACTGCTGTCCTGGTGGTATCAGTGCTGGCCTTCCGGTTTGGGTGCAGAAGCGAAAGACGCTGATGCGCATTCGGTGCTGACCAACTACAGCCATCGGCGCACCGTTTTTTTGTACCTCCTGTATTCTTCGCCAAATTTTTCATCCAGGTATTTTTCTTCCCGGCCTATAACGCCCTGGTTCATGATCAGTAGAACGGGAATCAATAAAAACAGCACCCAAATGCTGTCAGCTGCGATAGCAATGCCCGCGTAAATGAGAGTCAGGGCCAGATACAATGGGTTGCGGGTAAATCGATAGGGGCCACTGGTGATAATCGCCGTCGTGGGTCTGTCGGGCCGGACGGCTGTCCCGACTTTTCGAAACAAGTTAAAAGCCGGGATAATTATGGCCAGGGCCAAGACAATCAACACACCCCCCAGAGCATATTGAAAAATGTCGTGAAGCACAGGGATGGGCCAAAAATAGTCAATCACAAAACCGATCAGTAAGAATCCCCCGTATATCAACGGCGGTGGAAAAATCACGCCCGCATGGTCTTTGTTATTTTCTGACATTGGAGTCTCCCTTCTTTTCACATCCACAGGCTTGATGGATGCGCCGATTCAATTCAGCCGTCCACATGCAACGGTTTCTATCGATACATGGCCCCATTAACAACGTCTTCCGTTTTGGCTGTCACCTGATAAAAGCAAAGCATTACCGCATCATGAAGGACCGAAGTTTTATCCTGTGTCGCGATACGGCCTATGCCCAAATTTCAGGTTAAGAATCCAAAATTGATATCGCCCTATGCCATCTCTTGTGCCGTCGGTCATTAACTTGACAGTACCAGCGAATCATCCAATATACGCACCTTCAGCACCACCTGGATTTAAAAGGAATTGCCTGTCCTGAGCTCGCCGTGGGATACACCAGCATGGCGTAATTCCCGTGCAGCCGAGGCGCGGCCCGCACGGCAACGGCAACCGATTTACGGCCCGTGACTGTAACTCCGCGAGGTGCCATGCCAACCCACCCAATGTTCCTGATTGTCGTGTTCGATTCGCTGCGCCCTGATATGGTGACACCTGAGTTGGCACCGAACCTCTTCCAATTCATGGCCGACGGCTGCAGCTTTCCCCACAGCCGGGCAGTGTTTCCCGCCTCGACCTATCCCAATGCGGCCGCGCTGGCGACGGGCTCCACCCCTCGCCACAATGGAATCGTCTCCAACCGCTATTTCGATCCGAGCGTGTTCCGCGACGGTTTGTTCCAACCTGCCCTGGGGAGCCATATTTCGGCGGGACAGGCCGCTTATGACGGAAACCTGTATTGCACCCCCAGTCTGGGCGAACTAGCGGCGGCGGCGGGATACAGCACGGCCGCCATTAGCAACGGTTCGCCGGGCATGTGCTTGCCGATGAATCCCCGGGCAAACCAGCAGGGCCACATCAATCTCTGTTTCAAGGAGTGGGAAGCGTCCCCGCTCCCCTCGGCGGCCAATGCACTGTTGAAGGAATTCGGGCCCATTCCCCCTTCGGCCCAGCCCAACATCGCGCAAAATCGGCTCCTGACGGATGTACTTCTCGAGGCGGTCTACCCACGGTATCAACCAGACCTCACCTTGGTCTGGTTTACTGATCCTGATCAAACCTACCACTATACGGGCCTCGGTTCACCGGAAACGGAGACGGCCATTCAACACGTAGACGCCCAATTCGGACGCATGATCGACTGGTGGCGGGCCTCGAAGTTCCGGACACGGCTGCAAGTCATCGCCGTTTCCGACCACGGCCATCTCACCACCCGGGAGCGCATCAACGTCAATCAGGAAGCCGGTAGGGTCGGCCTGGTCATTGGCGATCACTTTCAGGACGGCGCGGACTATGCCGGGTATACTTCGTACAGCGGTGGCGTCAGGGTTCGTGACGGCGAACCCAAACTTCGGGCAGCCCTGGTGGAATGGCTGGCCGACCAGCCCTGGTGTGGAGTAATTTTCACGGGCGGTGGCAATGGAGTGGAAGGTGGTGTCCCCGGAACGTTCGATTACTCGCTGGTGCTGATGGATCACGAGCGCGCGCCGCACGTCGGCTATGTCATGCGGAATTTCGATTCCGTGCATGGAAATGGGCTGGTCGGCAGTTGTTTCTTCAATGGCGCCTATCCGGAAGGCGGAGGCACCCACGGCGGGCTCCATCCCAAGGAACTTCACAATGTGATGGCCGCCCAAGGTTCGCTCTTCAGGGAAGGGTTCCGCTCCGAGTATCCAGCAGGGATTATCGATATTGCGCCTACGATCCTTCACCTTCTGGAACTGCCGCAACCCAACAGTATGGACGGCCGCGTCCTTCGCGAGGCTCTAGCAGGCGACAACGGCGAACCGCCGGCGCCAGAGCGATTTACCCGCTCGGTCGAACGGCATGGCCGCGCACAATATTTGCGCTATTCCAGTGTCGGCACGACCACATACCTGGATGCCGGGTGGAGTGAGTGACGTTTGCCCCCGGCCAGGGAATAGGAGGATTTCAGGATGCAACGGTCGAACAATACCGAGCAGCAATTCGCGATTGCCTTGCAGCAGGCGGTGGGTGGGACACTGGCCCCCGGAAGATCGATCCAATGTGAACCGCCCTACAACGCCAACAATACAATTGAATTCAATCCTTGCAAATAGGTGATATGCCGACGGAGTTGTAATGTGAGGGGGTAGGCTATCTTGCATTCCGGTTAAATCATACCATTGGCCTGAAGGAGAATCTGCAATGCCTAAGACCGGCAAAGCCGCCGTGATGACAAAAGCAATGACAGACTTGGAGCTAAAGCGGTTTCCTCTGCCCGTAGTTTCTCTTGGGGACATGTTGGTGAAAGTGAAGTGCTGCACAATCTGCGGATCAGACCTGCATACTTGGCGGGGACGCAGGGCATCACCTACCCCCATCATACTAGGACATGAAATTGTGGGTGAAATCGTGGAGATAGGCCAAGGAGCCGGGTGCGATTCGGGCAACCGGTCTCTGCGGCCGGGCGACCGCGTGACCTGGACCATCATGGACAGCTGTGGCAAGTGCTACTATTGCCGCGTAAAAGGGCTGCCTATGAAATGCCGCAACCTGAAGAAATACGGTCACGAAAGTTGCGCGGAGCCGCCTCACTTCCTCGGTGGCTTTGCGGAGTATTGTTATCTGTCGCCTGGCACCTGCGTAATCAAACTACCGGAAACCCTGACCGATGAGGTTGCGGCGCCGGCCAATTGTGCGCTGGCCACGGTAATCGCCGGGTGGGAAGCCATTTCACTGAAACCGTTGGAGAATGTGCTCATTCAAGGGGCGGGCGCCCTGGGAATCTACGCCACCGCGCTGGCCAAGTCATACGGCTGTGCGCGCATCATAGTTACTGATGTGCTGGATCAGCGCCTTGAATTTGTCAAATCATTTGGAGCCACGGATACTTTGAATACCACGGGAATGTGCGCCGATGAGTCAGCCGAGGTGGCTCGGGGGTTGACAGCCGGCTTCGGCGTGGATGCAGCAATGGAATGCGCCGGTGTGCCCGCGGTAATACCCGCGGGTCTGAAAAGCCTTCGTGTTGGCGGGCGCTACGTACAGCACGGCAATGTCTTCCCCGGCGCCGAATTCACTTATGACGCCTCTGATATCGTCTTCCGCTGGCTAACCCTCACGGGCGTGCACAACTACGATGCACGGCATTTGCAATTGGCCGTGAATTTTCTTGAACAAAATCGGGAAGCATTCCCGTTCGGGTCCATCGTAACCCATCGTGTGGGGCTGGACGAGCTCTCTGATGGCCTGCACATCGCTGAATCAGGCGAAGCGATCCGGGTCGCTGTACTGCCGTAAGGTGCCCCCTGTCCCTA
>JAPUIH010000131.1 GCA_027297205.1 SAR324 cluster bacterium
GAGCCAGGTGATGGATCACTGGCTGGAGCCTCGGGAGAGCCGGGATTACGCCGAGCAGTTTTCTGGGGACGGCTTGCGTTCACAGGCGGAGTGCGTGTACCACAAGCTGCTGACAGAGAGCTTCTCGCGGCCGGAAGTGATGTTGCCCAACGTGGCCCGCTGGTCCATGAATCGCATGGGCTAAAATTTTCAGCCAGAGCCCGCCCGAGGCGGGCTGCTCCGCCGGCATCCTTGGATTCGTAAATAATATTGCCTGCTGCTTCGCCGGCGCGGAAGCGGGGGTTTACCGGAGAGTGAGCAATGCCGGGTATTGGGTGTTTTTATTCGTTGCGGCGTGGCAGGGGCCGACGTGTGGCGCGCTTTGCGATTGCATGTTGCGCCGTGTTGGCCATGGGATGCCAGATTTCCGCGGCGGTTCCGCCGGGTGGTGACGTGACGCTGCGGGTTCCGGGCGGGATCGCCCGGCTTGCCGTGGGAGAATGCGGCCTGCCGGGGCAGGTCATAGTAACCACCCGCGATGGAAAGAGCCTGCGCCTCGACAAGCGGGCCGGCGCCTACAAGCTGCTGGCCGTGCCGTCCTGCCCCGCACCGGCGCCGGCCGGTATTGCGGATCTGCTGACCGGGAGCAGCGTCAGCAAGGGTAGACTTTCCCTGAAAAAAGCATGGCTGTCCGGCCCCACCCGGCGCTACCCCCATGGCATCCTGGGAGATCAGGTGGAGGCCACCCGGCTGGAAGTGCTCACCGTCACTGGACTCGCCCTGAAATTCACCCTGGACGGAAATTCCGTATTCGAGGATCTTTGGCCCCGCGTGGTGGACATTCAGGGCGATGGCCAGGACGAGGTGCTGGTGGTGCGGTCGCGTCTGAATGAGGGATCTTCCGCCGCGTTGTTTGGGGTGGTTGGCACGCGCCTGATGCTGCTGGCGGAATCGGAGCCCATCGGCAAAGCCAACCGCTGGCTGAATCCCATAGGCGTTGCTGATTTTGACGGGGACCGGCGCCGGGAAATCGCCGTGGTGATCACCCCCCATATCGGAGGGACCCTGACCCTGTTCGAGCGCAGGGGCAGCCGGCTGGTGAAGAACCACAGCAAGTTTGGATTTTCCAATCATGCCATCGGGTCGCGTGAACTGGGCATGTCCACCATCATCGATCTCAACGGCGACGGCATACCGGACCTGGTGGTGCCGGACGCGTCCCGGAAGAGCCTGCGTATCGTCACCTTCGCCGGGGGGCGCTTCAGGGAGTTGCGCAAACATGACTACGGCCGGAAAATTGTGACCGCCATCGTCACGGCGAATTTCAGCTACCAGGTTTTTCCGGATGTGGTGTTCGGTCTGGAGGACGGCACCCTGGTGGTGCTGCCCCGCTGAGGGGTAATTTTACAAGCAATCAAGCAAGACATGACGCGGCGGGATCGGCTTCCGCATGGGGCGGGCGCCGCTAGGAATATTTTCCGGCCGGCCCGGAGGCGGCTCTTTTTCCCGATTTTCCAGGGATTCGATGAACAGTTGCAGGATTTTGCGGGAATGGCCGTTGGGATTGACCACGATCTCCAAGCCCACCGCCGGTTCGCAGTGGCGGCGGGCAGGCCACGCCATCATTATTAAGTCTTAGTAGGGCACGGCGACGCGGCCCACCTTTTCCCGGGCGATGATCATTTTCATGATCTGGGCCGTGCCGTCGCCGATTTGCAGGCCCAGCACGTCCCGCAGCCTCTGTTGATGGGGAAAGTCCTCGCTATAGCCGGCATGGCCGTGCATGAGCAGGCAGTCCTGGATCACCTCGAAGGCCAATTTGGGCGCCCACCATTTGCACATGGCCGCCTCCGCCGTGTGGGGCATCCCCTGGTCCCGCTGCCAGAGGGTCTTGTAGCAGAGCAGGGTCGCCGCGGAAAGCAGCGTCTCCGCCTCCGCCAGGGGAAAGGAGACCCCCTCGAAACTGGCCAGGGACGCGCCGAAGGCCTTGCGCTCCACCACATAGGGCCAGGTCTCCGCCAGGGAGGCCGCCGCGGGCGCCAGGCATTGCAGGCCGATTAAGGCGCGGCTGAAATCAAAGCCCCGCATTACCTTGGAAAAGCCGCGGCCCGGCTCCCCCAGCATCATCTCCGCGGGCAGAGTCACATCATCGAAGAACAGGGAGCCGCGCCCCACGGCCCGGGAACCCAGGTCCTCGAATCGGGTGCGGGAAACACCGGGCAGGTCCAGCGGCACCAGAAAGACGCTCACGCCTCCGGCCCCGTCTTCCTCTGCTCCGGTACGGGCAAAGAGGATGCACAGGTCCGCCTGATCCGCGAAGGATATGGAGGTTTTCTCCCCGTTGAGCAGGTAACTTCCGCCCTGCTTGGTGGCCTTGAGCTTGAGCCTTGCCGCGTCGGACCCCGCGTGGGGTTCGGTGAGGGCCAGGGCCATGGATATCTCCCCGGAGCACAGGCGTGGCAGCCACTCGCGCGCCAACTCGGGAGAGGCGTGCTGCTCCAGGATGGCCGCGTTCAGTCCGCCCAGCACGGTAATGTAGGCTGCGTTGAGATCGCCATAGGAGATTTCCTCCACGATAATTCCCACGCTCACTCCGTCCAGGCCCTGCCCGCCCAACTCTTCGGACACCCCCGCGGCGATGAAGCCCAGTTGGCCCATCTCCTCGAAGAGCCCACGCTCGAGCCGCCCCTGCTTTTCCCGGTTGCGGTACTCGGGTGCGAGCCTGGTGCGGGCGAACTGCCGCGCTAGGTCCCTGATGGCGTTCTGCTCAGGCGTGAAACTGAAATCCATGACATTGCTCCCGTTCCTTGCGCGGCCAGGACGGTTTGCCGCCGTTCAATCCCCCGTATATACGGGGGCGCGCTTCTCGTTGAATGCGGCCAGACCCTCCCGCAGGTCCCTTGATGCGCCATGCGCCTGGAAAGCCGCGATTTCCCTGCGGAGCCCTTCTTCCAGCGGGCCATGCCAGGACTCGTGAACGAGCGCCTTCATGCGGCTCAGGCCGAGGGGGCTCTTGCTGGCCATTTTTTCCGCCAGTGCCTGCGCGGCCTGCTCCAGTTCGCCGTCCGGCACCACCTGGTTTACCAGCCCCGTGTGAAGCAGCTCCGCGGCGGGCACGAAATCACCGGTGAAGAGCAGATACTTGGCGCGTGTGGGGCCAATCTTGCGGGGCAGCCTTACGGTGCCGCCGCCGCCTGGAATGAGCCCGAAGTTGGCGTGGGCATCGCCCAGCTGGGCGCTCTGCGCGGCGATCACCAGATCGCAGGCCAGCACAAGCTCCAAACCCCCGGCCAGGGCCATCCCGTTCACCGCGGCGATAACCGGTTTGGGCAGGCTTTCCAGCCGGCAGAACACCGTCATGATCTCGTCCAGCAGGGCCAGCATCTCAGGCCCCACCCCCTCGGCCAGCGCGCCCTTGACGAATTTCAGGTCGGCCCCGGCGCAGAAGGCCCGCCCGGCGCCGGTGATCACCACGGCCCGCACCGCCCGGTCCGCGGCGGCCTCTTGCGCCGCCTGCCCCAGTTCCGCCACCAGCGCCGGATTGAGGGCGTTCATGGCGTCCGGGCGATTGAGGGTAATCCAGGCCGCCGGGCCACGGGTCTCGTAGAGCAGGTTGTCGTAGGGCATGGGGTCTCCTTGCAGGGGGGTCCCAATGAGAGGGTTGGGAGGATTGCGTCCGGTGCTAAAACGCCACGTTGCCCGGTGTGCGCGGAAAGGGGATCACGTCGCGGATATTGCTGAGGCCGGTAATGTACATCAACACGCGCTCAAAGCCGATCCCGAAGCCCGAGTGGGGCACGGAGCCATAGCGGCGCAGGTCCAGATACCACCAGTACTCATCCTCCGGCACACCGAATTCCTTCATGCGCGCTTGCAGATGATCCATGCGCTCCTCGCGCTGGCTTCCACCGACGATCTCCCCCACACCAGGCACCAGCAGGTCCATGGCGGCCACGGTCTTTCCGTCGTCGTTGAGGCGCATGTAAAACGCCTTGATCTCCTTGGGGTAGTCCACCACGAAGGTGGGCCGGCCGATCTTTTTCTCGGTCAGGTAGCGCTCATGCTCCGATTGCAGGTCATGGCCCCAGCTGACGGGAAACTCGAAGTTCTCGCCCGATGCTTCCAGCAGCCGCACGGCCTCGGTGTAGGTGATGGTCTCGAAGTCGGATTCCAGGATTTTGTTCAGCTTGGCCAGCAGCCCCTGCTCGATGCGCTGATCGAAGAACGCGAGGTCTTCCGGGCAGCGCTCCAGCCCCGCCTGAATGAAGAAGCGCAGGAAGTCCTCGGCCAGACGGCGGTTGTCGTCCAGGTCGGCGAAGCCTATCTCAGGTTCGCACATCCAGAATTCCGCGGCATGACGCGAGGTGTTGCTGTTTTCCGCGCGGAAGGTTGGGCCGAAGGTGTAAATGTCATGAAAGGCATGGGCGAACAGCTCGGCCTCCAGCTGTCCTGATACGGTGAGATTGACCTTCTTGCCGAAAAAATCCTTGGACCAGTCCACAGCTTCCCCGGACTGCGGTTCCAGGGTCGTGACCTGGAACATGTCCCCGGCGCCCTCGGCGTCGCTGGCGGTGATCATGGGGGCTTGCAGATAGACAAAGCCCCGCTGTTGGAAAAATTCGTGTACGGCGAAGAAGAGCACGCTGCGCACGCGCGCCACGGCGCCGAAGGTGTTGGAGCGCACCCGCAGATGGGCGATGGAACGCAGGTACTCGAAGCTGTGGCGCTTCTTCTGAATGGGGTAATCGCCGTCGGCGGCTTGCAGCAGGTCAATGGAACCGGCCTGCAATTCCACACGCTGTCCCTTGCCGGGGGAGGAGACCAGAGTGCCCGTGACGATGACGCTCGATCCGGTGGTGGCCTGCTCGGCGATGGCGAATTGCTCATGCTGTGCATCCACCACCACCTGCAAATTGGCCAGGCAGGAGCCGTCGTTGATCTCCAGGAAAGTACATTCCTTGCTTCCGCGCCGGGTGCGCACCCAGCCTTCCACGCTTACCTGTTGGCCCTCCCGGCCTTGATCGAGCAGCGCCTTGACCGGAGAGCGCCGGGACCCTGATTCAGCCATGGAGTTCCTCCGCGGTCATGACATCGGCCAGCTTGCGCAGGGCCTCGCCCTGGGGATCATCCCGGTAGAAGTAAAGGAAGGCCCGGCCGTGGGCGGCCTCGGCGCCCCGCTCGTTTACCCGCCGCGGCACCATGTGGAACAACCCTTCGCGGGGCACGAAACCCACCTGCTCCTTCATACCACCCGCCCCCAAACACTCCAGAATCAGTACGGGAGGCTCGTTGCCCAGCAGCCGGAAATGGGATTCGCTGCTCATGCGCAAGGGATCCACACTGGTCTGGGATTCCACCGAATTGGAATCGATAGCCACCATGCCCACACCGCTTGCCAGGATTACATCCACCGCGGATTGATCCAGGTAGGGAATATGGAAAGGGCCGTCCGGCGCGGGGGTAAAGGGCACGCCCTGCTGACGCTCCATCAACTCGCCGAAGCCCGTCAGGATCACCAGCGTTTCGTAGTTCCGCAATTCCCCGGCGTCCGGCAGCACCTGTGCGGATACGGCCTCGCAATAGGTAACCCCGTCGCGGGTAAAAACCCCTGGCACGTCCTCTTTTCCGCCCAGGGCGACCACCCGCGCCAGGCAGGGCCGGTCCCCCACGAAATCGCTGTTGTTCAGCACTCCGGCCACGTCGGCTTGCGATGCGATGAAATGATACGGCACGTCCAGATGGGTGGTGCTATGGGCGGAAATGGGACGCGGTTGGCCGTCCGCCTTGCAGCCGAATTCGCCACGCATGTAGAGCTGACGCTCCTCCTTACGTGGAATGAGGGGCCGCGTGTCCACCCCCGGGGCGGGCGGATAGGTAAAATAATGGGACAAGGACATATCAAAACGAATCAAGGCGCCAGCCATGGCTTGCGTACTCCGGTTAATTTGCGACTGCCGGTAGGGGAAAGATATTGTACTGGAAAACGGTCCCAAACCTATCATACTGCCCCATTCCTGCAACCCGAGGGCCGCCAGGAAATGCATGCCAATTTCGCGCAGCGCGCCTGACGGGATGGCTCGCCTTTTGGAGCGATTCAACCATGATGAGCCGGAAATGGGTGTGAACAAGGCATTGCGCGGCCTGCCTGGATGCGATTTTGCTCTGTTTAATGAGAGGCGCTTTGATCATGAAACTTGCCGAAATCATGCATACGGATTTGGTTACCGCCTTGCCCAACCTACCGGTCTCAAGGGAGGCAAAGCTGATGGTCGAAAAAAGGGTGGGTTGCCTGCCCGTCACCAGAGCCAGCAAGCTTGCCGGAATTGTCGCCAACACGGACTTTCTCAAAGTCCTGGTCAATGGCTCGAATTGCTGAGGGAC
>JAPUIH010000132.1 GCA_027297205.1 SAR324 cluster bacterium
TGTGATCAGCATGGGCGCCCTGCTCGACCATCCCGAGTTGATCGATCTGGCCCGGGAAAAGAATTGCCGGCTGATTCTGCCCTCCGGCGCCATGGCCGGACTGGACGGCATCAAGGCCGCCTGTGAGGGACGGGTCGATCACGTTACTATCATTACCCGCAAGCCCATCGAGTCCATAGCGGACGCTCCCTACCTGATTGAACACAGCATTTCCCTGGAGGGCCTGACCGAGGAATTGGAAGTGTACCGCGGCCCCGTGCGCGAAGCCGTGCGCGGATTTCCTGAAAATGTAAATGTGGCCGCCTGTGTTAGCTTGGCCGGGCTGGGCCCCGACAAAACCACCATCCGCATCAGTGCTGTGCCGGACCTGAAACGAAACTCCCATACGGTGGAAGTCGAAGGGGAGTTCGGTTCCCTCACCATCGGAATTGCCAATATTCCTTCGGAGAATCCCAGCACCGGAAAACTAACGGCCATGTCGATCATTCGCACCATCAAGGATGTGCTGGATCCCTTTCAAATCGGCACCTGACCCGGAACACCCCGCCACGCGCCGCCATTTGCCCATAATAAATCAGGGCCGTTGCCTCCCGCCCCGGAATTGGGTAAGTTGCGCCCATTTCAACAACTTCAGGAGCAAGGCATGAAAGATTTTCAGGGAAAAGTGGCCGTTGTCACGGGCGCGGCCAGCGGAATCGGCCGGGCGCTGGCGTTGGATTTCGCCCGCCGCGGTATGAAGCTGGTGGGAGCGGACATCGAGCGGGGCCCCCTGGAGGCGGTGCGGGGAGAGATCGAGACCGCGGGGGCGGAATGCCTTACGGTAATCACCGATGTGTCCGACCGGCAATCGGTACAGGCATTGGCCGATGCCGCCTACGGCCGCTTCGGCGCTGTGCATGTGCTGTGCAACAATGCTGGCGTGACCTCCGGCGGGGCGCTGCAGGATTCCACCTATCAGGATTGGCAGTGGGTGCTGGGCGTCAATCTGTGGGGCGTGGTTCATGGCATTCTAGCTTTTGTGCCTCGCATGATTGAACAGCAGTCGGGCGGGCACATCGTCAATACCGGATCCATGGCGGGACTGATCGCCAGCAAGGGACTGGGAGTGTACAACACTTCCAAATATGCCGTAGTGGGACTGTCGGAAACCCTCGCCCGCGATCTGCGTGAGCACGGCATCGGTGTCTCGGTGCTTTGCCCAATGGGCGTCAGCACCAGAATCCGGGAGAGCCTCCGCAACAGGCCCGAGGCTCTCAAACAGGAGATGGCCCCCTATGAGCCTCCCGAACTGGTCGGCAACTACATCTCCCCGGAAGAGACCAGCGCCCTGGTCATGAAAGCCATTGAACACGAGGAATTGTACGTGCTCACTCACCCGGAATCCGAGGAATTCGTGGCCCGCCGCTTCGAGCGTATCCAAAAGGCCTACGAGCTTGCCTCGAGCTAAACGCTTTGGCCTTTGCTCCCGGGAGGAAGCCACGGACGCCGTAGTTGATGGTCCGTTCCGGCCTCGGGAAGGACTCCTATTTGCATTTACCGTGCTGTGAGAACGCGCAAGAGTTTTCCTGTGCGATGCAAACAAAAATGGGAAGGAGAGGCCCATACCATGAGACTGCGAATCGGTGCGGCCCTGACGTTTGCCGCCCTGCTGCTGGCCCTATCCGCTGGCCATGCAGCGGCTTTGGAAGCGAAAGACCACGACGCCTTTTTTCTGGCCTTCGGCACGGCAAACATTACCGTCAGAAACAGCGACGCCCTATTGTCGGGAAGCACCGCATGGGGCGGCTTCCGGCTGGGACTGTTGTCATTTCTGTTCGCGGAGGTGGGCTTCGGAGCGGTGGAATACGAAGACGCCGTCGACGTGGGGGGGCAGGTGCAACAGATCAAATTCCGCACCACTGGTGTAAATTACGGCTTGGGTATCGTCGTACCCGTGCGAGCACTGCGGATGGGGATTCGCTTCACCCGCAGCTCCAACAACCGTTGGGCCGAAGACACCAGTGATGCCACCACCGGCGCGACCATCACCAACAAGTCGGGGAGAATCGACTACGATTCCTTGATGGTGTTTGGCCAGGTATTCGAGGGTAATTTAGAAATCGGCCTGCGCCGGGACTTCATTCGCGAAACAGATTCCGAACTGTTGAACAGCTTTGGCGTGTATTTCATGCTCAACTTCTGACCCAGGCCGTGGTTAGGGCCGGCAAGCCCATCTCGTTGGCATGGCAGTCTTGTTCACAGTATTTCCCCGCCTGCTCTCGCCTGGCTTCCGCCACGAGGCGCTGATTTCAGCAAAATTAAGACATTGCCCGTAAGGGGCCACCCGTAACACTGGTGGTTTTCCCCTATTAATGGGTCTGGCTGAGCTTAAGGTACTTTTTCACGGTGGGATCGCCGGGGTCCAGTTGCTCGGCGCGCCGGAACGCCGCCCGGGCCGCTTTGGGATTGTTGGCCGCAAGATAGCTGATGCCCAGCCACAGATTGGGCTGCGCCCGGTCGGGCTCCTGCGAGATGGCCGCCTCCAGGGATTCCGTGGCCCGCTTGTAGGCCCGGGTGTGGAAATAACAGGAACTCAGCTTGAGCAACGTGGGTGTGTGATCGGGCCGCAGCTTTGCCGCGGCGGCAAATCCGGCCGCGGCCCGCGAATATGCCTTCAGGGCGTATTGGGACTGCCCCAGCCAGAACTGGAAATGGAACTGCTCGGGCTGCAGCCGCGCGGCCATGCCAAAGGCCGCTCTGGAATCCTTGTATGTTCCTCTCTGGAAATGACAGCGGCCCAGCCAGTAGCGGTAGGTGGCATGGCGGGGTTTGATGCGCGCCGCGTCCTCGAATTCCTTCAATGCGCGCTGGTAGAGGCGCTTGTCGAATAGGTATATTCCCAGCCGAAACGCCCGCTCGTCGTCCTGGTGCTGTTTGCGGCGGCTGCTGCCCGGCAGCAGCAGATGCCCACAGGCCCCGCATTTGGCCTGTTTGATCTTCCGCTCGTCGCGCAGCAGGTTGCGGTTGCGGCAGGAGGGACAAATCAGTATATAGCGGGTTTCCGGATACTCAACGTCGATGACCGGGGAAAAGCTGAGCAGACCATCGTATTCGCGGCGCGTATCGGGATTGCTGAGCACCGAATAGGCCTCGATGATGGCCTGCGCCGCGGCGGGAGAACCGCCCAGGTCCGGATGGTACTGCGCGTCCTTCATGAGCGCCCGGTATGCACCCTGAATGACGGCGCGCGAGGCGTTTTGATCGACCTGCAGGATTGTGTAATAATTTTTTTCCATCGCCAAATTTATGAGAGCCAGCGATCCTGGTCAGTCAATACGACGTTGCAATTGAAGCCGGTAATTTGGATTGTAGTGTCAAACCGATCAATCGTCCAATCTTCGCTGGCAAAAATTTCACTGATGATGTCCACCACCGCGCCCCCGAACAAAGTCAATCCCTACTGTGACTGGATTTATGACTATCCAGCGAACCTGATCCCAGAGCCGACACCGGAACTCTTGTATAAAAAACGAACAGCGGGGCCGGTTTGTTCACAGCGGGTGCTGGTGGAACTGGGCTCCGGTTCGGGAAATTTTCTTTTGCAGCTCGGTCAGCACTGGCCCGGCTGTCACTTGGTGGGATTTGAGCTGCGCTACAAACGGCTGG
>JAPUIH010000133.1 GCA_027297205.1 SAR324 cluster bacterium
TGTAACCCGCCGAACGGTCTCCATACAGTCAATAAATCCCTTTAGATCAGAATATTATATTTCCCCAAGCGCGAAGTCCAATTATATTTGGACCCATCGTGCGGCGATGCCCATGATATTTCAGCGCTGCTGCTCCGCCCCCTTTGGCCCTGCCGCCAGGGGCGCGGGAAGGCCCCTCGCACCCCTTCGCGGGGCATGGCTGACTTGAATTCTCTGGGCAAAGCGCCCGGTATGGGCTAAGTACTGCCAGTCCTCGGGTGATATAAACCACCTTCACGAGGTGCAAGGGCGAGCCTGACCACGGGCTCCACGGGAGGATCGGCACACGGCCCAACCTGAGCGGCTGCCGCCTGGTGGGGCTTATGCCGCGGCGATACGAGTTGCAAGAATATTAAATATTTCAACCATCAGACCCTCGGGAAGGAAAACCATTATGGCCTGGGCGGAACAAATTGTAGGTGTCCTGAAGCAGTACAGGGTCAAGTTTATCAACTACGTGCCCGACGCCAAGGGCGAGCAAATATTGAAGGTTGCCCGTAAGGACGATTATTTTCAGATTCTTCCCCTGGCCCGGGAAGAAGAGGGAATAGGGGTGGTCTGCGGCCAGGCCATCGGCGGCGAGCGGGGCGTGGTGCTGATGCCCACCGCCGGCTTGGGAAATTCCATCAATGCCCTGGCCTCCCTGGCCATTCCCTACAAATTCTCCCTGCCCATGATTATCGGGGTGCGGGGCGACCTGGGAGAATTCAACCAGGCCCAAATTCCCATGGGTCAGGCCCTGCCCGGCATCCTGAGCGCCCTCAATATTCCCATGTTCAGAATCACCCGGGACGACGAGGTTGAGAAAATGACCGAGGGCGCCCTGCGCGTCTCCTACGCCAACGAGTCTCCCGTGGCCATTCTGGTGACCAACGAGCTGGCGGGATGGAAAAAAGGGAGTGTGAAGCTGTGATCGACCGCCTGGAAGCCTCCAAGTACATGGTGAGCAAGCTTAAAGACGAGCTGGTCGTGGCCTCCCTTGGCAACGAGAAAAAGGACCTCGCCGAGGCGGAAGACCGCGACCTGAATTTCTACATGTGGAACTCCATGGGCATGGCCAGTTCCATGGGCCTCGGTCTGGCCATGGCCAGACCGGACACCAAGGTGATCACGCTGGACGGCGATGGCTCCCTGCTGATGAACCTGGGCTCCCTGGCCACGGCGACGGTGAACAATCCCCCCAACCTGGTGCATATCTGTTGGGACAACCGCATGTACCAGCTCACCGGCGAGCAGCCCACCGCCACCGCTTTCCGCACGGACCTGGCCAAGGTGGCCGAGGGTTGTGGCTTCGCAAGCGTGGCACGCTGCGAAACCCTGGACGCCTTCAAGGCCGCATTCGACAATGCCCTGGCCGAACCCGGCCCGCATTTTATCCTGGCCCTCAACGATGAGAAGGGCTCCAAGGGGGTCATTCCCAAGAGTCCCACTTATATCCGGCACCGCTTCATGCGGGCCCTGGGGCTGGACAGCTAGCGGCGCCGTCAATGCGATGTGCATGGCGATGTGCAAGTGAACCCCAGGGACGATGCCCATGATTGACCGCGCGCAAGGCACCAAATACCTGCTGAGCAAAATTGGCGATGATGACCTGCTGATCGGCGGAATCGGCAACGCAGCCGGGGATCTCGCCGCCGCGCGGGACCGCGACCTGAACTTTTACATCAAGAACGCCATGGGCTCCGCCGCGTCCTTCGCCCTGGGGCTGAACAGCTAATTCGCGCGCCCCGGAATTCAACCGTTAACAAGGGATAGGCGAGACCTATGATCGATCGTGTGGAAGGCTGCAAATACCTGCTGAGCAGGATTGACAAGGACGACCTGCTGGTGGGTGGGGTGGGAAATCCAGCCTCCGACCTGGCCGCGGCGGAAGACCGCGACCTGAATTTTTACATGTGGAACGCCATGGGCTCCGCGGCGTCCTTCGCCCTGGGGCTGGCCATGGCCCGCCCGGAAAAGCGGGTGATTCTGCTGCACGGGGAGGGCTGCCTGCTCATGAACCTGGGCGCCCTGGCCACCGAGACCGTGTGCTATCCGGATCACATTATACATAACGTCTGGGACAACCGCATGTACCACCTCACCGGCAAGCAGCCCAGCGCCACGGCATTCCTGACCGATCTGGCCAAGGTGGCCAAGGGCTGCGGCTTCGAGCATGTGGCGCGCTGCGAATCCCTGGACGCGTTCAAGACCGCGCTGGACAAGGCGCTGGCGGCCCCCGGCCCGCATTTCATCCTCGCCCTCAACGACGACAAGGATCCCGTTGGCCACTTCCCGGCCAGCCCAACCTACATCAAGCACCGCTTCATGACCGCCCTGGGGGTGGACGCACAGACCTGACGTTCCGGATCGAAAAGCGTTAATTAATTTCGTGTGGAAAGGCCGGTGCTCCTTCCGACCTATTTCCCGGCCTTGAACAAGGACGGAGCTGGCCTCGGCAAGATGGATTGCGGCCGCAATCCCGTGATAGGTTTGTTTGCAAGGCTCGCGCAACGGATTTGCGGCGCGTCAATCCGGAAATTCCCAGCTAATGGAAAAGCGGAATTTATAGCGCAGGGGGTGCCGGGCGAAATTGCTTCAAGAATCGGTTTATGCATCTTTTGTCCGTCCTGAAGGTGGTGGGCGCCCTGATGATGGTGCTGGGCGGCGCCCAGCTGGTGCCCATGGCTGTGTCTCTCTTGTATGGTGAGGGGGACTGGCCCGTATTCCTTGCAAGTGCCCTGGCCGTTCTGGCCGCGGGTGGATTTCTCTTCACTATTTCCCGCAACGCAAGCGAAATTTCCGTCCGGGACGGGTTCGCCGTGGTGACCTTCTCCTGGATCGCCGCGGCCATCGCGGGTTCCCTGCCCTACTATTTCTCCGGCGCCGTGGCCACGTTCACCGATGCCATGTTCGAATCCATGTCCGGATTCACCACCACGGGCGCCAGCGTGCTTACGGATTTTGCCGTGCTCAGCCACGGCATTTTGCTCTGGCGGAGCATGACCCAGTGGTTCGGGGGCATGGGAATCATTGTGCTGGCCCTGGTCATTTTGCCGGCACTGGGCATCGGCGGCATGCAACTCTACCGGCGGGAATCGCCCGGCCCGGACTCCGACAAGATTACGCCCAGGATCCGGGACACGGCCAAAGCTCTTTGGGCCATTTACCTGCTGCTCACCGTAAGCGAGGCGCTTGCGCTGTATATACTGGGGATGACCCCATTCGAGGCTGTCAACCACTCCCTGACCACGGTTGCCACGGGCGGCTTCAGCACCCGCGCGGATTCCATCGGGGGTTTTGACAGTGCCGCCATCGAATGGACCCTCATTGGATTCATGCTGTTTGGCGGAATGAATTTCACCCTGCACTACCGGCTCTTCGCCAAGCCCGGCCAGCGCTGGGGATATTTCGGGAACCTGGAGTGGTGGTGGTTCGTTTCCGCCGTCGCGATCGCCTCGCTCTCGGTGATCGCCTATCTTTTCTTCAAGCAGGGCTACGCCCTGTCCGAGGCCCTTACCAAAGGCGTTTTCCAGGTGGTTTCCCTCGCCACCTCCTCCGGCTTCGTTTCGGACGACTACGTGCGCTGGGGCGCCTTTCCCCAGATTTTGCTGGTGATAATGATGCTGGGCGGGGGATGCGCGGGGAGCACCAGCGGGGGTATCAAATGGCTGCGCATTCTGCTGATGTTCAAGAACATCCGCCTGCAACTGCTCAGGCTGGTGCATCCGCACGTGGTGGTGCAGGTGAAGATCAACCATGCGGTTGTGACGAGGGATATTCAGCGCAACATCTATGCATTCGTCTCCCTGTTTTTCATTACCCTGGGAGTGCTGACCCTGCTGATCTCCCTCGATGGGCATTCCATGCTCACTTCCATCGGCGCCGCGGTATCCGCCCTGGCCAATATTGGGCCCGGACTGGACGCGGTGGGCCCCACGGAATCTTACCTTCCCCTGTCGGCGTACGTGAAATGGCTGCTCATCTCCGGAATGCTGCTGGGACGGCTGGAGCTGATGACCGTGTTCATGCTGCTGCTGCCCTTCACCTGGCGCCCCTAGGCCGGGCGGCAAGGAACGGCGGGTAGTCGCGGTTCGCGAACCGCCCCCGCACAGAAACCGGAAGTCCCTCCAGGCGCGAAGACCCTTGTACCTATATATCTGTGGAGAGCGAAATCAATATGGGGGGATTGCACCGCTACGAGTCTCGCGTTGCTTCCCCCACGCCCCTATTTGGGAAGCGTTGGCAAAGACTCAATAACAGCCAAATCTTAGAATCTGATAATTAAGGGAGTGCGGGGAGCACGCTTCCTGCTGGGGGTGCGGAGGCAAAGCCCCCGCGAACCTTTGTGACACCTTTGAAAAAACTTAAGCGCTAGCCCCCTTCCAGGGAGGAGATGACGGCGATTTCATCTCCGGACTTGACCGCGGCGTCCAGGCCCTTCCCTTCCCGGATCACCTGGCTGTTGTGAAAGATCACCAGGATCGGGTTGATCTCCCCGGTGCTTCTCCAGAGCAGGGGCGCCAGCTCCTGGTGGGTGGCGCTCAGGTTGCGCAACACTTCCTCCACGGTGGCGCCCTCGATATCCAGGTATTTCAGGCCACCGATTATGTCCGCCAATACGGGGCCCAGGGCTACGCGCGCGCTCACAGGGCCTCCATTTCCGGTTCCAGCACCTCCCATACCTTCGCCTTCATCTCGGTAAAGAATTCCGGGGTGATGAAGTTCTCCGTCTTCAGGTTGCCGTTGGGATTTTCGAATACCTGGGCGGGCAGGGTGTAGTCGCCATCCTCGTATCCCTGCTTGCGTTCCAGTACCAAGCCGCGCAGGAAGGCGCGCCGGATGGCGGCTTGCAGCTCTTGCTGGTCCACCTCCAGACCCGAGGCCTCCTTGATGGCCGTCAGGGCCATGTCCGGGGAGATGCCCGCGAACTTGCAGGCGCCGGTCATGTCGTCCCGCAAAGCCGCGTACCCGCGCTCGGTGATGGCCTTGACCCAGTAGTCCATGGAGGTATTCCCTTCCAGGGCCAGCAGCAGGAAAGTGTACATGCTCATGTGCCCTCCGGCAATGGCCCAAGGATAGCCGGGGTTGGTATCGGGCAAATAGGCGGGCAGCTCCAGCCCCTTGACCTGCATGGCATAACCCGGCTCGTTCATTTGATCCGCCAGGCGCTTCACACCCCGTCCCACCTGCGGCAGGCGGCCCTGGCCCGTTTCCTCGACCAGTTCCATGATTTTCTCAAAATCACCGAAGGTGGCGCCATTGGCCAAGGGCGTCTCCGGATGGCGGGAGTTGTAGTCCAGCACGTAGGAGATGGTGCTGCCGCAGGAAATAGAGTCCATGCCCAGCAAGTCTACGCGCTTGATCAGCTTTGCGGCCTGATGGGGGTCGTGCACGCCCAGGTTGGTGCTGAGCAGGTTGAGGGGCTCATAGTCGAACTTGGCCAGGAATTCCCCCTGCTTGCCGTCGGCATCGAGGGTGTACATGTTCTTGTGGCAGTGGATGCCGCAGCGGAAGCAGGACTCGGCCTTGATGAAGAACTTGTCTTCCAGGTTGTCCCGGAAAATCTCCTCGATGCCGTCATTCGCCGTGGGGCGGAAGTTGTTCTCGGGTACCAGGTAGAGCTTCTGCAGGGGCTCATAGTTGGCCCAAGTGCCGCCCAGCCCGCCCTTTTTCTTCTCGCGGAATTTGCGCGAGCCCACCCCGCCGGAGATTTCCCGGTTCAGGTCGCGCAAGGCAGGCGTCAGCTTGCCGAACTTATCCTTGGCCTGGGCCACGATGGCGATCAGGTTCTTGGATCCCATCACGCTGCCCATACCGCCCCGGCCAGCCCAGCGGCTCTTGTCGTCGCCGGACTTGAGCTGGTTTACCGTGCTCAGGGCCACGGCGGCGAAGTACACGTTCTCGAAGTT
>JAPUIH010000134.1 GCA_027297205.1 SAR324 cluster bacterium
CGTGGCCACCTTGCCCTTACGGATCACCAGATCGAATTCGCTCATCGTGCTCGCTCCTTGTCTGTAGAGGGTGTGCCTCAGATGCTGACGGGAAAGACTATGGGGGAAAGTTCCTCCACCATCCCGGATTGAAGTCCCAAACGCGGCGCAGTGTCAATTCTTACATTGACGGCCGATTCCCTATAGTATGAGGGTTGTAGTATGAGGCTTGGGGTGGACGCCCGGCCGCAGCGCATGGCGCGGTGCGCACCTGCTCAGCTATTCCCTTCCAGGGAGTTCCGTCATGACCTCCGATCTGCTGTCCGGGTTGCTGTACATAGGCGATGTGGCCCGCCGGACGGGCCTGACCGTGAAGGCTATCCGCTACTATGAACGCATCGGCCTGATCGCGCCGGCGGCCCGCAACAGCGGCAACCTGCGCCAATTCTCGCCGCTGGTGGTGGAGCGGCTGGCCTTCGTCAAACGGGCCAAATCCCTGGGATTCACCCTGGGGGAAATCAGCGAAATTGTCTCCGTGCATGACCAGGGCCAATGCACTTGTGGCCGGGTCAGACAGACCGTTGGAAATAAACTGGCTGAAATCGAGGAAAAGCTGCGGGAAATCAAGGCCCTGCGCAGCACTCTGCTGCGGGTGCGGAAAATGCTGCCGCCCCAGGCCAAGGGCGTGAACGAACGGATTTGCCCTGCTATTCACGAGCAGGCCACCGGGGCCTGACCATTCACGCGCACGCTCCTGGGGCCTGAGCCGCGGTCCCGCCCTTCCACGCGTTTTATGCGCCGATTTGCCAGCTCCTATCCCGAATCTTCGGCACTGTCACCGGTGCCTTCGCACCGCCCTCGCACCATTAATCCGCAATGCGAAAAAACCCTTGCCTCTCCCCTAAAGGGGAGATGTTAGAATAGAGAAAATGCTGGCCGGGGCTAAGGCCGGCGACCCTGACAACCTTGAGGAAGGAGCAGCCATGAGCAGCATAGCGGTGACGGAACAGAGGCCGATTCACCCATTCTTATGGGGTGTGTTCGGCGGTGCATTGGGAGGGCTGGCCTTTTTGCCCGTGATGATGCTGCTTCAGCCCACCATCTGGGCGGAAGCCGTGGGGCTTGTGCTGCCGGCCCTGCGGGGTACGGCGGCGGAATTTCTGGGCTGGTTGATTCACGTGAGCCTGCTGGCCCTGTGGGGCGGGCTGTTCGCAATAACCTTCCGGCCGCGGGAGCCGGGCAGCATTCTGCCGGCGGCGTTGGGCTGGGGTTTTCTGCTGGCCTGGTTTACGGTGATGGCCGTGACCCTGATTCACGCCAGCCCCCTGCCTCTGCTGGGCTGGGTGCTGGAAACCCTGGCCCACGCGGCCTATGGCGCGGTGCTGGCCGCAACGCTGATTTACGTGTCGCGGCCGGGCGCGGCCCAAGGAGCCTGAACGCATATGCGCTTGCGAGTGAAAGTACGGGGCATGATGTGCTCCTTCTGCACGCAGACCATTGAAAAGGCCATGCGGCGTCAGCAGGGGGTGGAAGCCTGCCAGGTCAATCTCGCCCATGAAGAGGCGCTGATCTCCTACGATGGCGAGGTCGTGCACAAGGCGCAACTGCTGCGCGAGCTGGAAGAGCTGGGCTATGAAGCCTGGGAGGCGGGCACGGAGCGCAGCGGCCACCGGCGCATCGAGGTGCGCTATGGCGAATTGCCGCGCCTGCTGATCACCGCCTGGGTGGCCCTGGTGGTCATGATTTCCATGCTGCTGATGTTCTCCCTGGGCCTGGACTCCCGCTCCATGGAGTTGATGCTGCTGGTGGTGGACGGCCTAATGATCTTCGGGGCGGGGTGGCCCATCCTGCGCATGTCCTTCTTCGCGGTGAAAAAGCGCATCCTCAATCAGCATGTGCTGCTGTCCTATGGCGCGCTGGGCGGATTCGTGGCGGGCATTCTGGCCCTGTTCTATCCCGTGCAGAGCTTCGCCGGCCTGGGGGCCATGCTGATCTTCGCGCATGTGCTGGGCGGGTTCGTCTCCAGCAAGGTCAAGGAGAGGGCCGGGGCGTCGGTGGAGAAAATTCTGGCCCTGCAGCCCCGCCAGGCACGGCGGGTAAGAAACGGAAAGGAAGTGCTGGTGCCCGTCGCGGAGCTGCGCCCCGGGGATGAAGTGCTGGTTAAACCGGGCGAGAAAATTCCGGTGGATGGCCGGGTCGTCAGGGGCGCCTCCACGGTGGATGAGGCCCTCGTCACCGGAGAGAGCCTGCCCGTTCCCAAGGCGGAAGGAGACGCGGTGATCGGCGCGACCGTAAATCAGGAAGGGGCGCTCACTGTGATCGCCGAGCGGGTGGGGGAAGAAATGTTCCTGGCGCGCGTGGCGGCATTCGTGGAGGAGGCCAAGGTGCTGCGGCCGCCCATCGTGCTGCTGGCCGACCGGGTGCTGCGTTATTACGTGCCCGCGGTGACCGTGATCTCCCTGCTCGCCGGTCTGGTGTGGCTGATCATCGGCGGTGTCCCGCAAGCGATCTTCGCCGCGCTTTCCGTGGCCGTGATCGGCTACCCCTGCGCCTTGGGGCTGGCCACGCCCCTGGCTTTGATCCGGGGCACGGGGCTGGGCGCGGAGCAGGGGCTGCTCTTCCGGCGCGGCACGGCCATGCAGCGTCTGCCCGCCGTGGACACGGTCGTTTTCGACAAAACCGGCACGCTCACCCAGGGGCGGCTGGCCGTGAGCGATTTGTACGCCTATTACGTGGAGCGGGAGGTGGTGCTGCGCAACGCGGCCCTGGCGGAACAGCCCTCCCAGCATCCCCTGGCGCGGGCGGTGCTGGATTATGCGCAGGCACAAGGCATCGTGCCGCCGGAGCCGGAGCGGTTCAACTCCGTGCCCGGCTTGGGCGTGCGTTGCGGGCATGAGGGGGCGGATATCCTGGTGGGCAACCGGCGCTTCATGGAGGAAAACGGCGTGGTGTTGCCGGAAACCCCGCGGCTGACCCTGCTGCAGGAGGAGCCCAAAACCCTGCTCTATGTGGCGGAAGAAGGAACATTCCAAGGGGTACTGGCCCTGCACGATCAGCCCCGCCCGGAGGCCGCGGCGCTGGTGCGGCGTCTGCACCGCCAGGGCCTGCGCACCCTGCTGGCCACCGGCGACAACGTCCGCAGCGCCCAAAACGTTGCCCAGTCCATGGGTATCGGCGAGGCGCGGGCCGAGCTGCTGCCGGAGGGCAAGACCGATCTCGTGGCCGAGCTGCAGGCCCAGGGGGCGGTGGTGCTGCTGGTGGGCGACGGGGTCAACGACGCCCCGGCCCTGGCCCAGGCGGATGTGGGCGTGGCCATGGGTTCCGGCACGGACATCGCCATGGAAAGCGCGGACGTGATCCTGTTCCGCAACGACGTGCAGCTGGTGGATACCGCGATCTCCCTGGCGCGCCGCACTTTCGCCAAAATCAAGCAGAATCTCGTCTGGGCGTTGTTCTTCAACGGAGTGGGTATTCCCAT
The DNA here is from genome assembly GCA_027297205.1 of SAR324 cluster bacterium. Classification (GTDB taxonomy): domain Bacteria; phylum SAR324; class SAR324; order SAR324; family JACQKK01; genus JAPUIH01. Next base: position 3,458 of record JAPUIH010000134.1, read on the forward strand.
CGCCGCCAGCGGCCTGCTGCATCCGGCGCTGGCTGTCGGCGCCATGTCCTTCAGCACCATTGGTATTCTGTTCAACTCCTTCGGGGTGCGCGTGCACCGGGCCGCGCTGCCCCTGGATACCAGCCGCTTGCGCCGGGTCTATGAGGTGACGGGCATGCACTGCACCGGCTGCAAGCTGGCCATCGAGTCCACCCTGCAGCAAATGCCCGAAATCGCATTCGTGCAGGCGGATTACGAGACGGGTCAGGTCGTCGTGTGGATGGACGAGACGGCGCCCGGGCCGCACAGCGGGGAGCGCATCGCGGGAGCGCTCCAGGAGATCGGTTTCCCAATCAACGACGCCGCCCCCGGCGCCAGACCCGCGCCGGCGGCCTCCTAGGTTGTGTCTGAGAGAACGAATTCCGGCGTTGCACCCTTCGAGATGCCCCGCTTTGCGGAGCTCCTCAGGGATGCGGTTTTTCTAAGTCTCTGCTAATTAAGGGCTCCGCGTTGCTGAGGAGCGGGCGATGCTCGCGTCTCGCCTGTCCTGAGCTTGTCCTGAGCGGAGTCGAAGGGCGAAGTCGAAGGGAAGTACGCGGAGTTCCTGGTGCTAAATGCTGGCGCCAATACCGTATTCTCAGACACAGCCTAGACACCACGCCCTTATATTTTCAGGTGATCGAGAGAGTTGCCATGACCAGCATACTGTTGATCCAGGGAGCCAACATGGCCTATCTGGGCAAGCGCGAGCCGGAACTTTACGGCACCACCAGCGCCGCCGAGCTGGACAACCTGCTGATGGCTCATGCCGCAGACAAGGGCTATGCGCTGGATATCTTCTATACCCACCTGGAGGGGGAGGCCATCGGCCGCATCTACGAGGCCGCGGAGCAGGGGGTGGACGGACTGGTCATGAATCCGGCGGGCTTCGTCTATGCGGGCCATGCCCTGCGGGATTGCGTCAAGGCCGCCAAGCTGCCCTACGTGGAAGTGCACATGACCAACATCGATGCCCGCGGCATGCGCTCGGCCCTGGCCGATGTGGCCGTGGGCATGATCACCGGGCTGGGGGTGCAGTCCTATCTGCTGGGGCTGGAGGCCATGCTGCATCTGTTGGAAGAAAAGAAGTAGCAGAAGAGTGTTTTCCGACTGGGAATTCATCCCCAAATCCCAGTGGGTCCGGGGGGACGGCAAACCTACGAGTCTCGCGTTGCTTCCCCCAGATTTTATTTCGTGAGAATATCGGGTCAGCGGGCGATGAAGCTGCGCCCGATAAACTGCCGGTGCACCTGATTGGTGCCTTCCCAGATTTGCGTGATTTTGGCGTCGCGCAGCAGCCGTTCCACCCGGTATTCCTTGATATAGCCGTAGCCCCCGTGCAGTTGCACCGCATCCGTGGCCATGCGCATGGCCAGGTCCGAGGCGCGCATCTTGAGCATGGAAGCCTCCACGCCGATGTCGGTTTCCCCCCGGTCGATGAGGGCGGCCACGTGCCATAGCCAGGTCTCGCACTGGGCCAGTTCCGAGGACAGGTCGGCCAGCATAAACTGGATGCCCTGGAATTCCACGATGCGCTTGCCGGACTGCTTGCGCTCGTTGATGTAGGCCACCGCATCCTCGAAGGCGCAGCGGGCGATGCCCAGGGCATGGGCGGCCACGCTGGGCCGGGAGCGGTTGAGGGAGGCCAGCAGCAGCTGCAGGCCGTCCCCCGGCTCGCCGAGCAGGTTGGCCCGGGGCACCGCGCAGTCGGTGAATTGCAGGGCCGTCGTGGCCGATGCGCGGTGGCCCAGCTTGTCTTCCCTCCGTCCGAAGCTCAGGCCCGCCGCGCCCTTTTCCACGAATAATGCGGAGATGGCCTGCTTGCCGTCCCCCAATTCGGACCATTTGCCGAAGAGCAGGTACAGGTCGGCCACGTCGCCGTTGGTGATGAAGGTCTTGCCGCCGTTGACGATGATCTGGTCCCCATCCGGGGTGAAGCGGGTGGTCATGCCCGTGGCGTCGGAACCGGCGGTGGGCTCGGTGATCACCAGCGCGCCCAGTCCGCCCTCCAGCATCACGGGCAGCAGCCGCGTTTTCTGTTCTTCGCCGCCGAAGTCGATCAGGGGCTTCGTGGCGTGGAAGTTGGTGGCCCAGATCACGCCGGTGGAGGCGCAGGCCTTGCTGATCTCCCGCACGCAGCGCAGATAGCAGGCGTAGGAAAGTTCCGCGCCGCCGTAAGCCGCGGGCACGAACATGGCGTTCAAGCCCAGGGCGTTGATGTCCGCCACGTTGTCCCAGGGAAACTCTCCCGTGGCGTCGTAATGGGCGGCGCGCGGGGCCAGCTTATCCGTGGCCAGGGCCTGGACGGATTCCACCAGCAGCTTTTCCTCTTCCGTGAGAGGAGGCAGGTTGTCGATGCGGTCGAACAGGGTCATGGTTTCTCGATTTTATTCAATGTTTTTCAATTTCTATGTTTCTCAACGTCTCTCCATGTCACTCAATATGTTTCTCTATGTCTTTCAATGGGCGATGGTCTGGGCGCCGTCCATGTAGATGGTCTCACCGGTCATGTAGTGCAGCTTTTCCTCGAACAGTACGGCCACCAGCCGCGCCACCTCCCGCGGCGTGCCGAGCCTGCCCACGGGAATGCGGGGCAGCAGGTACTCCCGCACGGCGGGACGGCTCAGAAACTCCCGGTTGAGGTTGGTCTCGATATAGCCCGGCGCGACGTTGATCACGGTGATGCCCTGCGCGGCCCACTCCACCGCCAGACAGCGGGTGATGGCCCCCACGGCGGCCTTGGAGGCGGCATAGGCCAGGTTCTGAGGCACGCCCAGCCGGTCGAAAAATGAGCCCATGTTGACGATCATCCCCCCGCCGTTGGCCAGCAGCAGCGGATATGCCTCGCGGGCCACGACGAACACCCCGGTCACGTTGGTGCGCTGCACCGCCTCGAAATCCTCCGTGGCCAGTTCCGCGCTGGGCCCGCGGATATGATAGCCCGCATTGTTGAGCACGCCCGCCAGGCCCCCGCCCCGCTGCGCGGCGGCGGCCAGGGCGCGGGCCACGCTGCGCTCGTCGGTGACGTCGCAGCGCTCGGCGATGATGCGCGGGGCCAGACGCTTGGGCACGGGCACCTCCTCGATGCCCTTGCCGGCCCGGGTCAGGCAGGCCACGGTGAATCCGCGCCGGGCCAGCTCCAGGGCGCTGCTCGCCCCCAGCCCCCGGCTGGCGCCGGTGACGGCGATGATGCCCTGTCGTTTCCTTTTCGCCATGGGAACCGGGCGCCGCAGCGCGGATTAACGGGGTTGGATTAGGCTCTGTCTGAGAGAACGATTTCCGGCGCCGCACCCTTCCCTTCGGCTTCGCCCTTCGACTCCGCTCAGGACAAGCTCAGGACAGGCGAGACGCCCGCCTACTCGCGAGTGGGCGGGCTCCTCAGGGATGCGGTTTTTCTAAGCCTCTGATAATTAAGGACTCCGCATTGCTGAGGAGCGAGCGAAGCTCGCGTCTCGC
>JAPUIH010000135.1 GCA_027297205.1 SAR324 cluster bacterium
CGTGGGTGATATAGCCAATCTCGTCGATCTTCGCGGTGACAACTCCGAAATCCATATGTGCCACCTCCTAATTGCTCGTGAAATGCCCAACACGGCGCGGGACGCGCCACGCTTTCATATCACCGCGCCTCCCGCCGGGCCAATAGCTGATCTGCCGGATGCGTAGAGCCTCGCCCCTTGCAGGCGAAAATGCAATCTCGCGGGGAACTGAGCACTCTTTACTTTTCCCAAAACCGGCTCTTTCCGGGATATTACGAAAACAGAAAATTGCGGGCGGTAAATAGGAGTCCTTCTCCGGCCTCACCCCCGCCTCGCGCCCTTTGGTCGCGAGCCACCCCCTCTCCATGAGACAGAGAGGGGGCCGGGGGGTGAGGTTTCTCCAATAAAAAAAGATCTATAATTCCATTTTACCAACTTCCCTTTTTTGAAATAAAATGAAGGGCGGTGAGCAGCAGGGCGTGATTGGCGTTGCACTGGATGATATGGACTTGTCTTGGGGGGAGTTCCATTGCCGTCGGTACAACGCTTGCCCGCCTTGCCTTGCGGGCGGGTGCCGGGGCGGCGCCCCGGTTTTCCTGCATTCTCCGGCATGCTACATCTGTGGCACGGCACAAGCCGCCAATGCATCGAACATGCGTTAAGGAGCGTGGATGGGCCAGGGCCTGGACAACCTGACAGTGCTGGAAATGGGCGGAGGAGTGGCCGCTGCCTATGCCGCCAAGCTAATGGCCGACCTGGGGGCGCAGGTGGTGAAGCTCGAACCGCCCGGGGGCGATCCTTCCCGGCGGCGCGGACCCTTCGCCCATGGCCGGGCCGATGTGGAGACCAGCGGCGCGCACCTCTTCCTCAATGCCAACAAGCGCAGCCTGGAGCTGGACGGCGAAAGCGCCCATGCCGCCCTGGAACTCTTGGCCGGACGGGCGCAGGTGCTGATCCATGATGTGCACCCCACTGAAATGGCCGCCCAGGGCCTGGACTACGAGCGGCTGAGCGCCCTCAATGCGGGCCTGGTCATGCTCTCCATCACCCCCTTCGGCCTGAGTGGCCCCCACCGGGACTACGCCGCCGCCGACCTGAATCTGGTGCATTCAGGGGGCTGGGGCTGGAACTGTCCGGGGCCTGGCACCGATCCGGCTCTGCCACCCATCAAGGCCTTCGGCGAGCACGCCCTCATTCAGGCCGGCCTGCACGGGGCCATGGCGGCCCTGGGCGCCCATTACGCGGCCCTGCGCTGCGGCGTGGGGGAGCATATCGACCTCGCAGTGCAGGAAGTGGTGGTGAATCTGCTGGGGCGGCATTTCGTGAATTACACCTACGCCCGCTGGATCGATTCCCGCCTCACCAAGCCCCGCCTGGCGCCCAACGGCTTTTTCCAATGCAAGGACGGGATGATCTATCTGGTCATCGTGGAGGAAGACCAGTGGCGGCGTCTGCTGGAGCTGATGGGCGAGCAGCAATGGGGCGGGCAGGAAAAGTTTCAGGGCCAGGACGCCCGCTGCGCCAACGTGGCGGATCTGCATGCCCGCCTGGAACCCTGGCTGGCCAAGTGGAACGCCCGCGAGCTTTACCACGAATTGCAGGGCCGGCGCATCGCGGCTTGCCTGGTGGCACAATTCGGGGACCTGCTGGAGGACACACACTTGCAGCAGCGGGGCTTCTTCCGGGAGCAGGAGCATCCGGCGGCGGGGCGGCTGGTCGTGCCCGGCGCGCCCTATAAGCTGCATAAACCCTGGTGGGAGTTGCGCAGCCCTGCCCCGCGCCTGGGTGAGGCCAACGGGGAGCTGTCCTCCCTGCTGGTGGAGCCCGGGGACGCCCCCGCTACTCTGGCGCCCGCGCAGGCTTCGGCCCTGGCGCCGGCGGTACCTGGGGACGCCCCCTCCGCCCTGCCCCTGGCTGGAGTGCGCGTGCTGGACTTCACCTGGTATTGGGCGGGGCCTCACGGCACCCTGATGCTGGCCCATCTGGGGGCGGAGGTGATCAAGGTGGAGTCGCCCAACCGGCTCGATATCATGCGCCGCTTCAGCAATACCGCCCACGACATGGAGCCGGGCATGAACCGCGTGGGTTCCTTCAATCAGCTCGGCCAGAGCAAGCTCAGTTTCGCGGTGAACCTGTCCCATCCCGAGGGAAAGCATCTGGTGAAGGAGTTGGCCGGCCGCAGCGACGTGGTGACGAGCAATTTCTCCACCGGGGTGATGGAACGGCTGGGGTTTGGGGCGGAGGCCCTGCACGCCATCAACCCCGAATTGATCGTCGCCGAGCTGTCCGGCTTCGGCCAGGACGGCCCTTGCAAGGATTACATCGGTTACGGGCAGGCCATCGTGCCCCTGGCGGGCATCTCGGCACAAACGGGTTATCCCGGAGGACCGCCCGCCGAGGTGGCCATCGCCTATGGCGATCCCAACGGGGGCATATATATGGCCTATGCGGTGGTGGCCGCCCTGGTGGCGCGGGCCCGCCACGGCGGAGGACAGGTGATCGACGTTTCCCTGTGGGAGTCCACCATATGCAGCGCCTACGAGGGCTGGATGAACCATGCCCTGGGCCTGCCCCCCCATCCGCCCATGGGCAACCACGACCTGCAATGGGCACCCCACAACTGCTACCGCTGCGCCGGGGAGGATCAGTGGATTTCCATCGCCGTGACTCGCGAAGAGCAGTGGCGGTCCCTCTGCCTGGAGATGGGGCAACCGGCCCTGGCGGAGGATGCGCGCTTCCGGGACGCAAGGGCGCGCAAGGCCCACGAGGACGAACTTGACGCGCTGCTGGCCGCTTGGTGCGCAGGGCAGGAGCGCTGGGCCCTCACACGGCGCTTGCAGGCGGTGGGGGTGGCGGCCTTCCCCTCCCTCAGCACCAAGGAGGTGGACGAGGACGCGCACCTCAACGCGCGGAACTTCCTGGGGCGCGTGCCGCATCCGGAGGTGGGCGTGCGCTCCCACGCGGGCATCCCCTGGCAACTGGCCCGGCGGCCCAATGGCGTGCGCACTCATGCGCCCCTGATGGATCAGCACACGGACAAGGTATGCCGGGAGGTGCTGGGCATGGACGACGGGGAAATCGCCCGCCTGCGCAAAGCCGGGGTGCTGGGCTGAAGGGGCACGGCGTAAGCGGTTGCGGGGCCGCCTCCGCCGGGATAGCCTGGGAGACATGAAAATCGCCCTCACGCTGTCTTGGAGAGCCCAGTGCTGAACGCCGTCCTCATTTCCACCTACGATTCCGGCAGACAACCTTTCAGCCTGGGCTCCGCGGCGGCATGGTTGAAGCGGGTTGGCGCCGCGGTGACCTGCGTGGACCTGGCCGTGGAGCAACTGTGCCAGGACGCGTTCCGGCAGGCGGACCTGATCGCCCTCTCCCTGCCCATGCATACCGCGACACGGCTCGCCACGGGCCTGATCGAAAAATCCAGGCGCGAAAACCCCGCCGCGCATATCTGCGTGTTCGGCCTTTACGCGGCCATCAACGAGAGCTACCTGAGGAAGCTGGGGGCCCATAGCGTACTGGGAGGAGAATTCGAGGCGGGTCTGGCCGCCCTGGCCGAAAGACTGATGGCCGAGAGACCGATGGCCGGCGCCGGGGGAAACGGGGGAGGGCCACAACGCGAGCCGTTGATTTCCCTGGCCCGGCAGAAATTTCTCCCGCCGGAGCGCTCCCTGCTGCCTCCGCTTGAAAAATACGCGCACCTGCAGACCGCCTCAGGGGAGCAGCGCACGGTGGGATACGTGGAGGCCAGCCGCGGCTGCAAGCATCTCTGCCGCCACTGTCCGGTGGTGCCGGTGTACCAGGGGGTGTTCCGGGTCGTGCAAAAGGAAGTGGTGCTGGAGGATCTGCGGCGGCAGGTGGCCGCCGGCGCGCGGCATATCTCCTTCGGCGATCCCGATTTCTTCAACGGCCCGGCGCACGGCCTGGGCATTGTGGAAGCGCTGCACGGGGAGTTCCCGGAGCTCACCTACGATGTCACAATCAAGGTCGAGCATTTGCTGCGGCAGCGGCGGCACCTGCCCCTGTTGCGGGATACCGGCTGTCTGTTCGTGACCTCGGCGGTGGAATCCGTGGACAACCGGGTGCTGGAATTGCTCGCCAAGGGGCATACCCGGGAAGACTTCGCCGAGCTGGTGCGGTTGTTCAGGCGCATTGGCCTGCAGTTGAGCCCGACCTTCGTGACCTTCACCCCCTGGACGACCCTGGAGGGATACATCGAACTGCTGGAGACTCTTTCCAGCCTGGAATTGATCGACCAGGTTGCGCCCGTGCAGTACGCCATCCGGCTGCTGATAACCGCCGGTTCCAAGCTGCTCGAATTGGCCGAGACCCGCGCCATCATCAAGGATTTCGACGAGGGAGAACTGGTCTACCCCTGGGTGCATCCGGATGCCAGGGTGGACCGGCTGTTCCAACAGGTCAGCGCCGCGCTGCAAGAGGGGCAATCCCTCGGCGAGAGCCGCCGTGAAATTTTTGCGCGCATCGCAAGGCTTGCCTACGCGGCCCGCGGCGATGCGGATGGCATGCGGCCCGCGTGCACGGCGCAGGGGATGCTCCCGCCCGCTGTATTCGTCCCTTACCTGACCGAGCCCTGGTATTGCTGAGCGGAGCCCACGGATCAGCAGGTTGCTGGTCTTTATATTTGAGGGGTGCTTGCAAGGCTTTTCCCGAGAGACGGTGTCCTATTGATCGATCCCACGGCCATGCTGGTGCTGGGGGTGACAGGGCTGCTTTCCGCCCTGCTGGGCTCCGTGGCCGGCTCCGGCGGCATGGCGATTCTGTTGCCGGTGGCGGTAATTTATTTCGGCATTCACCAGGCCATCCCCATCCTCACCATCGCCAATCTTTCGGCCAATCTGAGCCGGGTCTATTTCTATCGCCGCGAACTGGAATTGCGGGTGGTGGGCTGGCTCACCCTGGGCAGCCTGCCCCTGGTGGTGGCGGGAACCTGGCTGTTCACGATCGCCGCGCCTGACCTGCTGACCCGGCTGCTGGGAGGAATGCTGCTGACGTTGATGGTATGGCGGCGGCTGCGGCCCACCGCGCCCAGACTGCGCAGGGCAGTGCTGTTCCTGCCGCTGGGAATGGCCTGGGGCTTTCTGGCGGGGTTCATGTCCGGGGTGGGGCTGCTGATCGCGCCGTTTTATCTGGCCTACGGTCTGGTCAAGGGGGCTTACATCGGCACGGACGCCCTGGGCACGGTCTTCCTGCAGAGCACCAAGCTGATCGTGTTCGGCAGCGCCAATTTCCTGCAGGGCGCCGTGCTCTGGTACGGGCTGGCCCTGATTCCCTTCATGTTCGCCGGTGCCTGGCTGGGCAAGCAATTGCTGGAGCGCGTGCCGGAAAAAATTTTCGCCGTGCTGATCGAAGTAACCATGCTGGTGGCCGGGTTGAATTTCCTGCTGCGCGGGTGATCTGCTACCGTGGCCGGGGCCACGGGAATTTTAACGTGGCCGGGGCCGCGAGTCTGTTACCGTGGCCAGGGCCGCTTTTTGTTCCGCCTTGCGATAGTGAAATCCATGGGCATCTACGCAAAATATGTCTTTCCGCGCCTGGTCTAGCTCACCATGAACACCCGCGTTCTCAACGAGCAGCGCGGCAAATGCCTGGCTGGGGCCAGGGGCCGGGTGCTGGAGGTGGGTTTTGGGAACGGCCTCAATTTAAAGCACTACCCGCCCGAAGTGGAGGAAGTGGTGGGGGTGGACCCCTCCAGCGAGGCGGAAAAGCTGGCGCGCCAGGAGATCCAGCGCTGCAATTTTCCGGTGCGGGTGCATACGGCCTCCGCCGAGGCGCTGCCCTTTGATGCGGGCAGCTTCGACACGGTGGCGGTCACCTGGACGCTGTGCACAATCCCCGACGCCGCGCGGGCCCTGGCGGAAATGAAACGCGTGCTCAAAGCGGAGGGCCGGCTGCATTTCGTGGAGCACGGCCTGGCCCCCCAGCCGCGCGTGGCGCGCTGGCAGCACCGGCTCAATGGCATTCAGAAAGCCCTGGCGGGCGGCTGCCACCTTAACCGCGACATTGCAGCCCTGATCGCCGGGGCGGGCTTTCAATTGGAGACCCTGGAAACCTACTACGTGAAAGGGCCCCCCACCCATCCTCACCTCTACCGCGGCATCGCCGCGCCGGGCGGGTAGCCCGGCAAATGGCATACGGCATGGCAATACTTGTGGAAAAAGCACGGCTGCGGCGCATCCTGACGCTGGCCCTGCCCATCATGGCGGGCATGGCCTCCCAGAATGTGATGAACATGGTGGACACGGCCATGGTGGGCACCCTGGGCAACGCGGCCCTGGCGGCCGTGGGCCTGGGGGGGTTCACGACCTTCATGTGTCAGGCCGCGGTGCTGGGAGTGTCCGCCGGGGTGCAGGCCACAGCCGCGCGGCGCAAGGGGGAGGGCCGGGAGGCGGTGATGGCCCACCCGCTCAATGCGGGACTGCTAATTGCCATATTGCTGGGGGCGCTGCTCTCCGTGCTGTTCTATCCGCTCATGCCCTGGCTGTTTTCCCACCTGAGCAGCGATGCGCAGGTGGTGGCCGGAGGCACCGCCTATGTGCAGGTGCGCGTGCTGGCGACCCTGTTCGTGGGGGTCAACTTCGCCTTCCGGGGCTACTGGAACGCGGTGGACCGCTCCCGCATTTACATGATCACCATGATCATCATGCATGGCTGCAATATCCTGCTCAATTACGTGCTGATCTTCGGCAAGCTGGGAGCTCCCGCCCTGGGAGTGCAGGGGGCGGGCATGGCCACCGCCCTGGCCACCGTGATCGGCTCGCTCACCTTTTGCCTGCTGGGCTGGCGTCACGCCCGGCCGCACGGTTTCTTGCAGGGACTGCCCAGCCTGACCGAAGTGCGGCGGCTGGCCGCCTTGTCCCTGCCGGTGGGCATGCAGAACCTATTTATATTCGCCGGGTTCACCATGCTGTACTGGATAATCGGCCAGGTGGGCACGGCGGAGTTGGCCGTGGCCAATGTGCTGATTAACCTGATGCTGCTGGGATACCTGCCCGCGATTGGACTGGGCATGTCCGCCGCGACCCTGGTGGGACAGGCCTTGGGCCGCAAGGACGCCGCCGATGCGGCGCGCTGGGGTTGGGACGTGGTCAAGGTGGCCACGGCGATTCTGCTGTTAATAGGCGCGCCCATGTGGCTGGCGCCGGTGCTGCTCGTCTCGGGCTTTATTCATGACGCGGCCACCCTGGAACTGGCCATTCTGCCCATGCGGGTCGCCGGAGCCACCATCGCCGTAGAAGGCATCAGCGTGGTGTTGATGAGCGGTCTGCAAGGAGCCGGAGACACCCGGCGCACGATGGTGGTGGCCGCCACTTTTCAGTGGCTGCTGTTCCTGCCCCTGGCTTACCTGATCGGCCCGGTGCTGGGCTATGGCCTGTTGGCCATCTGGAGCCTGCAGGGGGTCTACCGGGCACTGCTGGCGTCGGTCTATATGGTGCTTTGGCGGCAGGGCGGCTGGGCGGCCATTAAGGTCTAGGCGCCGCCCGCGCCCGGCCGGGAGCTACCCGGCGCTGCCGCGCGTCCCGTCCATCTACTGCGGATTCACAAACACGGTATAGTCGGCCCTGATCCAAGGCCCATTGGCTGGAGAAGCGAGGCCCGGCCAAAGAATTTTCGAATTGAAAATGAACTTATGGTTGTAGTAACCCGCCGTGAAGGCCGGAACCTGATTAAACCCGGGTTTGTATCGAATGGTAACGAAGGCCTGACCTCCACACGAATCAACAGTAAAAGGTGTTACCGGGCTTACAATTTCGAAATTTTGGAAGCCCGTCGAGTCCTGGCCTAATGCTCCCAAGGTCATTTCCGTGATCGTGGCGTCCGCTGGTTCTGAATTGACGAGTAAGAGCCTGTGTTCATAGCGGCTGCTTGGACCCGGCCAATCACCGATCTGAATAATTCCTTCATACTTCCAGTCCGGGACGCAACCGAGCCCGGTCTGCCAACAATTTTGCGAATAGATAATCCCGTTGCTTGCTTGATAGTTGGAAAATATCGGACTGGGGTGAAATCCGAATCCCATGTTGAGTAGACGCGAAGTATAGAAACTTCCAGGGGAGGGAGTTCTCCCCGGAGGCTTATCGACAAAACTGTTGGGACGAGAGTAGCCCACACTGAAATAATACTGCGAATTCCGTACGGGAGTGGAAGTATTTATGCAATCCGGCTGGCGGGCATAGCTCCAGTAGGAAACGTCCCCGTTCCAATCGCCCCGCCGGATCATCCCGTGGACGGTCCCTTCTATAACAACTCTCGGGGAGATGGATGACTTATCTACGCGATTCTTCCGCGTCACTTTGAGAACATAAGTCCAGGTTGGAGAGGTGTGCAGAAAGGTATCGTGCTGTGCCTCGTACGCAAACTCCTGACCGCCCGCATACAGAGGCTGATTCGTTCTGTTCAATAGCGCCACACCTTGGCACCCGGCAAGAAGAAAGGCACCCCCCAGGATTACAGAAAGAAGCACTGCGTGTGTTCCGTTCACCGAGTTTCTTAAAATCATAGTATATGCTCCATGGTGGGCAATATCAGGATTCTTGAACCACAGCGAAAAACGGGAACCGGTCACAACATTGACGGGAGTCGGAATCGCTTGGAAGCGAAACTGACAGCGCCGTTATTGCGTGCCGGAAAAGACCCCGAGCCCCGCAACCGGAGTAGCGTGTCGTCTCTAAGCGCGCAGTGAAAGAGAAAATCGAATTCCCAGCAGGCAGTCTCAATGGAAAACCGAGAGGCCGTATATCACCCGGCTACTCCCTGTTCCTCGGAGTGCGGCATGGGTGTTGCGATCAGGGCAATGGAATTAAGGAATCCAAGATAATCGAAATTTCTCAAATCTAGGCGCCAAAACCACCAGATTTCTGGTCGAGCTTGAAATATCACGGATTTTTTAAAAATACCACCTTAAACTCGTGGCTTATACTTATTTTCGCTGCGGAAGGACCTGCTCCACCGCAAGCTGTTTGTGTTTATGCAGGCCAGCCGGAGGGTTGCAGGACGGCGGGGCGTAATTTTTTTCCTCGATTTTTACCTGATTACCTGCCGATGCCTGATTTGCCACTTTTGACGGTCCGCGTGACGGCGCTGTTGTTGCTGCTGCAATTGCTTGCGGGCGCGGCGCTGGCTTTTCCTCCGCAGCGGCGCCGCGTCTTCGACGAGCGGCCGCCCAACGAGTATCTGCTGATCCCGGCGGTGGCCTCTCTGCCTGGGGTTGGCACATTCGTGGGGCTGATCGGCTCCGCCAGCAACCTGGGTGACTCGGGCATTGACGCCGCCGCCACGGTGGCGGAATCCATCGACGGCTCCGACATCAGCGTAAAGGCCGTGGCGTTCCGGGAAATCGGCACCGGCATTCCTTCCCTCACCCTGGACCTGCAGTACGCGGATATTGTGCTGGGCAACTTCAACGTGTTCATCCCGGGCCGCAATTCTCCGAATTTTACCGTGCCCATCTCCGCGGAATTCCTGTTTTACCTGATCCGTCCCACCCTGCGCCTGTTCGAGCGCCGCCTGACCATGGCGTATTCCCTGCTCTTTTTCGACGGGTTCGACTTCGACCGGGACGGCAACGAGATTCCCTTCCGCCAGCACAGCGCGGTGCTGGAGTTTGCCCTCGATTTCACCGACGATGTGGTGGATCCCCGGCAGGGGTTGCGCTTCAACCTGGATGCAGGGGTGAGCGCCCCCCGCTCCTCTTTCCTGGGAAAGGATTCTGAGACCCGCTCCGCCTTTGCCGGCGGGGAAACCCGTTTGCGGCGCTACGGCCTGACCTTATATATTCCGATCACCGCCCAGCTCAACCTGGCCTGGAACAATCAATACTTCGAGACCCGCGGAGGCAGCGCGGAGGACGTGGGCGGCGCCATCTCTGGAGGCAGCCCGCCCCTGCGGGGCTATCCGTTCAACCGCTGGCGGGACAGGGTGGCGGTCTTTCACGGCCTGGACCTGCGTTTCAACATTCCCCTGGGCATCGAGCTGAACTTCCTGCTGGCCAGGGGCATTGTGGAAGATTTGCAGTTGGCGTTGTTTTACGAGGTGGGGCAAGTGGCCTCCTCCCAGAACAGCACTCTCTATGATGACATGCGCCAATCCTATGGCGCCGGGGTGCGGGTGCTGTTGCAGGCTATTGTGCTGCGGCTGGACCTG
>JAPUIH010000136.1 GCA_027297205.1 SAR324 cluster bacterium
ATCCCGGGAAGGGACGCGGGAAGTGCTGATTTACGGGAAGGAGTAGGGGCAGCTCACGGCAGTGCCCACACCGGAAATGGCGAAGGAGCACAGGCCGCCGGAAATGCTGTCGTTCGGATCGAATTCTTGATCTACGTTCACAAATTCCGGCTGTAGACTAAGCGTCTTGGTGGCCGTGGCGCCATCCCATTCGGTCACCGTGGCTCCAGACAGACTGGCGCCTCCTTCATCGGTGAAGAACAGGAACAGGGTGGCAAAGCCCTGCAGCGCGTTCAGTTGGGTCGAGCTGTCGATTGTAAGCACGTTGTCCTGGAACGCGAAGGCGGAACCGATCAGTTTGTTGGCGATCACGGCATTGCCGAAAGCAAAACCGTTGTCAACAAACCGCACCTTGAGCTTCTCCGTCTCGATTGACGAGAAGAAATTGGGGTCTTCCCAGCAATAAAAGTAGGTGTTGGTCGGGTCCGTGTAGTTGGAACACAGGTACTCCCCCAGCAGCCAGTCGATATCCCATTGGTTATCGAAGGTGGGTTCGCCCGTATCCCTCACCCCATTGTCGTTGGCATCGTAGAAGAAGGGCGCCAACGCCTCGGACCAGCCCGGATTGGGGATGGGTCCCGCGAAGATGTCCTGCCTCTGCACGACAGATGCCAGGGTCGTGGCCGAGCCGAATGCATTAACGGCGGTGCCGCCAATGCTGGCAAAGTCGGTGACGAGCACCGCGGGATAGGGCAACCACTCGCCGGTGGCGTTATCGGGGCCCCAAATCAGATTGGTGATTTCCCAGAAATTAACGCCGGTGTCATCGCACTTCCCGGCACCATTGATGAGATTATAGAGCGTTTCATAGTTGGTTCCGGTGATCCAATCCCAGACCTGACCGTTCACGCTGTCGTACAACTCACTGCAGTCAACCGAAGCGGCGGTACCATTAATATTGGCCGGATCGAAAAATGTCGTGAAGATCACGCCCGCCATACCGGGGTCCGCGGAAAGGAAGGCGCCGGTCTCGCTGTCAATGAACACGAACTGATCGACCGTCTGGCAGCCGGAATTGTCACAGATATCCCAAGGCATGATGTGCCATTTCGTACCCACCGTGGTGTCATCGGCCTGGGTCAGCGTTCCGGCACTGTTATAGAAGCTGAGGGGAGTGCCGCCGGAAACGCCCTCATAGTAACCCAGCACCCAGAATTCGCCGCCGGCCACGTTGGCCGGGGTACGGTCAAAACTGGACCGGATCAGATCGGCGAGCACGATCCCGGTTACGCCGACCGGCTGGTCAGCAACCCGGGCAAAAATCACATTCCATTGGTCCGTTCCGGACACCTGGGACCAGATTTCGCGCACCATATAGAATTGGCCCGCGGCACAGCTGCTGTCGAACGCTCCCGGCTCACCCCAAGGATCGGTGGTGTTGGCCGCCAAACAGGGCGCCGTCTGGTTGGTCACGTCGTCGTCGGTGACCGCGTACAGGGTGAGCGGCTGCGAATACTTATCCCGCAAAAAGCGTACCCTGGTCACGCCATCCTGCGTCACGATGGCGATCAGCCTCAACGCGGTCGTGGCGCCGCGGGGGGAATACACCGGCTCGAACAAGATATCGCCCGATGCGGCCGCCGCTACCGTGGTAATCAGGCCCGTGGCATCCTTGGTGATGGATGCACGCATCGCCGGCTCCACGGCCCCCGAAATGCCCAGACATGGGGTAGTCGGGTCGTTGTCGTTACAGGCGGAGCGCGTGAAGGTCACCTCGCCCGTGGTGGAATCAATCGTTTCCGAATCCCGAAAATCGGGCTCTTCAGTATAGACCACCCGGAACTCCCTTGTGCCAGATGGGTTGTGATCGATATGGATCCGTTTGGTCTCGATCACAGTGGCCACTTCCTCCGTCGTCAGGCCGTTGAAGGTATTGACAAAGTAATCGGTAACGTAAGTCGTCTCCGGGGTGGCCGCGGAAGCGGCTGCCAGGGCGACGATAAAATCGCCCACCGTGGTCTGGTCCGCCGGATCATACCGGTTCACGAAATCCATCTTGGCGGTTGCATCAACGGTCCAATTGGCATCGAAAATGCCCTCCAGGTCCCATGGGCCGATGGAGCCGCACCAGGGGCATTGCGGCCAGGGCGGAAAGGCCTTCCAGCTGGCGCTCCCATCCAGGTAATAAAAGGTGTTGTCAACTCCGCTTTGTCCGAAGAAGCGCATGCCCATACCCGCCGTCACCGGATCGCCGGTGAGGGGATCATTTCCCAGGCTTTCGGATTTATTGACGAAGTCGTTAATGGAGGCCAGGGTATAGCGCTGGCCATTAATTAGCGAAACGGCCATGGAGTGCAGCAACCCTCCCGGGCCTTCGAACCACACCATTTCGCCATCATCGTCACGGTCCTCCCCGGCGGGATCATTGCGGTCAAATGCCTTGAGGCGCGGTGTGATAAAACACACCGTGACATCGGGTTCCGGCATGAAAACTTCGGCTTGCGCCTCGGGGAAATCCGGTATCGTGTCCCCGTCGATATCGGCCACTCCGGTGTCGCTACAGGTAAACGACCCAAATGAGCCGGTAAAGGCGCCCCCGCCGAACGTTCCGTTGATGATCGCCACGGATTCCTTCAGGCCATACAGGGTCTTGGCCAACAGCCGGGTGCAACTGGCCACGGTCGCGCTGGAGTTCACAGCCGTGTCGCAAGCGAACTGGAATTCCATGTACGCGGCCGAGCCGGAGGCGACGGTATCAAGCACCGTGCTGTCCTGTCCGTCGGATGTCACGATCGTACTGGGATCGTCGACGCCAACATCCGCAAAACTGGTCTCCGCACCGGCTGCCTGATCCTGCGATTCAGCCAGCAGATCGGCCAATTGGTCGTCAACGACAATCTGCCCACTGTCAATGGCGGATTCGATCTCTGCGGTGATCTGGGTAATTACCTCGTCCACGGCGTCAAATATGGCTTCCTTGATCGCATCGATTACCGACTGAGGAACAGTATCCGCAAGACTGGTTAAAGCCGCGTCGACCGCATCCTTGATTGCCACGGAGATGTACGCGGCAATAATGGTGCTTCTTGCATCCACATTGTCTACGCTCTTTTCGGCTGAATCCGGATCAACGTTGTCCGCGGTGGCGAAGGCGCTAAAGAACTGTCCGGCGCAGTCCGCGATGATCTCGTAGTTTTCATTTTCCTCCAGCCCTTCAATCACGTAAATACCGTTCGAATCGGTCACCGCGGTTCCTATGACCGCACCGGTGTTGATGTCCCTGGCTTCCACGGTACAGCCGACGGCGATGACCGCCCGCCCCGCCGTTGCATACTGGCGCACCGTACTGCGGACGGACAGCGCGCTCGAACTGCCGGCATCCGTGGAGACCTGCCCCTTGAGGCTGGCTGTTGTTGTCGTGGTTGTCGTGTCCGCCGTAGTTGAACTGCTCGTTTCGCTTGAGCTGCCACATGCGGCCAGGAACGCCATGCTCGCCAATACAAGCAGTGAATGCGTTAATTTACGCGTAATTGAGTTCATGATTTACCTTTCGCTGCATTCCGTATCTGATTTCAGCCCACACCGCGGGCCGGTTATCAGGCAAACCTTCCGAGCGTCCTTCTTGAGCAATCTTGGCAAACAATGCCGATCCGAAATCATCTCCCTTGCTCGCAGATTTCATAAAAAATACTAATTTCTGACACTCCGAGCATATAGAACGCCGTCCAGTCCAAAAAATTGGACTGCCCTGGAGCCACGGCTCTGCCCAGCGCCGTTACAGCAAGTCAAGACATAGCGAAACCGATTGGCGTTCTCCGGTGCGGAATACGGGGTTACCACCGCGGAAAAGCAAATCTAGTTCCCGTCGTGTCTCACCATTTCTCCAGCAAAAAGACTTATCCTCACTGAACCAAAGTTGATCGAATGATCGATCCTGAACACCCACTCGCCACAACCGGACGAGTGCCCGGTGGGATGGCTTTCACGTGTGACATGCGCAAAGTGCTGAATTGGGGACAGTGCATTCCCTTGGAACACTCCTTTAAAGTTTGACCTGCGCGGCCGCCGATGAATGGGGCCTCCTCCTTGCGCATTGGGAGTCTGAAGCCTGCCGCTGATTTCTAGCACTGAGAGCATGCATGGCTGTGGGCTCGAATTATGAAAATTTTACGGGTCTGTTTCCCGCATGTTGCAAATGTTTCACTGCTTGCTAATAACGACACTTCTTGTAAAAGGTTTCACGGGCGCACCTCCCAAATGGCTTCACTGAACCACCGCCCCTGGTTCCTTCTAAAATTGATGAGCAATTGGCCAGGTGCAACTCGTTTGCAATTGTTTCATCAAAATTTATTCGACAGACGGATCAGCGATTTAGGAGATGGTGCGAGGCTTGGCCGTTGGTTCAACGCAGTGGAAGCTGTTAAAATTCCAACCCATCGCAGGTGTATTTCCGACGCCATCAAACCTGCCGGGATTCGATTGCCGGGCAGGGGAGCAAGGTGGGCGGAGCAGTAAATTCCGCATGGGGCGATGCCGCGGCTCGTAATGAAAATGCAGGTAAACCACGGTTGTGGACCGATTTAAAATAGGCAAAAGTTGGATGCATCCGGATAAATTTTGACATATGATCGGTGGGATTCCTCCGGCCGCCGATTTTCTGCTACCATTCCGGTTCCCCGTTGGAGCGCCGCGTGGCAGCGCGTGAGTGGGGAGACCAGCATCCAAGCCGGCTGCATGGACAAGGCAACCAGGGACAGGTGAATGGACAAAATCGATCAAAAATTCGCGGTTGAATTCGATTTCCCCGTTTGTTTTACGAAGGGACTGTTTTCCGGGGACAATCCGCTCTTTCTGGAGACCGTAACCCGTCTGCGGGAGGACAAACGGCATCGCCTGCTGTTCGTGATCGATGACGCCGTTGCGGCCGCCCATCCGCGGCTCACTGCCTCGATTGCGGGTTATTGCGCGGCGCATCCGCAGCAGCTGGAGCTGGTGGCCGAGCCCGTGCTGGTGCCAGGCGGAGAAGCGGTCAAGAACGACACTTCCCATTTTTTCGACCTAGTGGAGTTGGTCAACCGCCATGGCATCGACCGCCATTCTTTTCTGGTCATTATCGGCGGCGGGGCGGTGCTGGACATGGCCTGCTTTGCCGCGGCGATTTCCCATCGCAACGTGCGCGCCATTCGCGTTCCCACCACCGTGCTTTCCCAGGACGATTCCGGGGTGGGCGTGAAGAACGGCATTAACCTGTTCGGGAAAAAGAACTTCATCGGCACCTTCCACCCGCCCTTCGCCGTCCTGAACGATATTGAGTTCATCTCCACCCTCAGCCACCGCGACAAGATCGCCGGGGTGGCGGAGGCGGTCAAGGTGGCGCTGATTCGTGATGGGGAATTCTACAGCTTCCTGGAAGCCAATGCGGGCCACATCGCAAAGGCAGACTTGGCGGTGCTGGAGCAGGTGATCCGCCGCTGCGCCGAGTTGCATATGCAGCATATCCGCACCTGCGGCGACCCCTTTGAAGCCAGCAGCGCGCGGCCTCTGGATTATGGGCACTGGGTTGCCCACAAGATGGAAACCATCACCCACAACCGCCTGCGGCATGGGGAGGCGGTGGCCCTGGGCATGGCGGTGGACACGGTCTACGCCATGAAGATCGGCAGCCTGTCCGCCGAGTGCGCGGAGCGCATCATCGCCCTGCTGGAAGCGGTCGGCGTCAGGCTCTGGGACGAGGAGTTGCTCTCCCAGGGCGAGGACGGCGCATTGCAGGTGCTGGCGGGGCTGCGTGAATTCCGGGAGCACCTGGGCGGTACGCTGCACATTACTTTGCTGCGGAGTATCGGCGAAGGCTATGAGGTCAACGAGATGGACGAGGCGCAGATCATTGAGGCGCTGCACTGGCTCCAGCAACGCGACGCCGGCCACGGTGACGGGACGCGCTGCCGCGCCACCTCCGCGGCGGCGGGGTAAGGGCGCTCCCCGCCAGCGCCATGGGTACGCCATGAAACTTCCCGGAGATTTTCACCTCACCTATTGCAGCAATATTCATCCAGGCGAAACATGGGAGGAAGTGCGGGCCAACCTGGGCACCTACCTGCCCCAGGTGCGCGCGCGGCTCAATCTGGATGGGCCCTTCGGGGTGGGGCTGCGCCTGTCGGCCCAGGCGGCGGAGACCCTGGAAGCGCCGGCGGTGCTGGCCGAATTTCAGCAGTTCCTCGCCGCCGGAAACTGCTACGTCTTCACCATCAACGGCTTCCCCTATGGCGTGTTTCACCGGGCGCGGGTCAAGGAGGAGGTCTACCTGCCCGACTGGAAGGACGAGGAACGGCTGCGCTATTCGGACCGCATGGCGCGGCTGCTGGCCGCCCTGCTGCCCGCCGAGCCGGGACTGGAAGGCAGCGTGAGCACGGTGCCCGGCGCTTTCAAGGAGGAAGTCGGTTCCGAGGACGATGTGCGGCTGATGGCCGGTATGATGCTGCGCCACGTGGCCACGTTGCACCGCCTGCACGAAGAAACAGGCAAAACCATCACCCTGGCCCTGGAGCCGGAGCCCTGCTGCTACCTGGAAACCGTGGACGAGGCCCTGGCCTTCTTCCGGGATTACCTGTTCGCCGCGCCGCATTTGACCGGTCTGGCCGAGACACTGGGGGTGACGGGGGCGCAGGCGGAGCAGATCGCGCGCAGGCATATCGGGCTCTGCTATGACGCGTGCCATATGGCGGTGGAATTCGAGAATATGGCAACCTCCCTGGCCGCCATATCCGCCGCGGGGATCAAAATCTGCAAGTTTCAGATCAGCTCGGCCCTCAAGCTGATTTTTCAGCAGGGGGATGGCCGCGCCGAGGAGACCCTGCGCCCCTTTGTCGAGAGCACCTACCTGCATCAAGTGGTGGAAAAGAACGGCTCCGCCCTCAACCGCTACACGGACCTGCCCGAGGGTCTGGCCGGGCAGGAGCGGGCTGCGGCCGATGGGGCGGGCGCGCCGGTGGAGTGGCGGGTGCATTTTCATGTGCCGATTTTTCTGGAAGAAATGAAGCAATTCCAGACTACCCAGCAGCAGTTGCTGGAGCTGATCGAGCAGATCAAAAAGCAGCGGCTTTGCCCCTACCTGGAAGTGGAAACCTATACCTGGGACGTGCTGCCCGCCGAATACAAAACCCTCGATCTGGCCAGCGCCATCACCCGCGAACTGGACTGGGTGCGGGAAAGGCTGGCCCCCTGAGCGGGCAGGCCGCCGCGGCTCCGCCCGCCAAGTGGCGGGTCTATCTGCGCCTGGGGCGGGTCTCCAATCTGCCCACTGTGAGCACCAATTGCCTGGCGGGTTTGTTGCTGGCCGGGGGGGCGCCCCTGCCGGAAACCCTGTTGCCCCTGCTGGCCGCACTGTGCTGCTTCTACACCGGGGGTATGTTCCTCAACGATGCCTATGACCATCCCTTCGATGCCAGACATAGGCCGGAGCGCCCCATTCCGAGCGGAGAAATCGGAGCGGGGGAAGTGTATGGGGTAGGTTTCGCCCTGCTGGCGCTGGGGGAGGGGCTGCTGGCCCTGCCGGGATTGCTTGTGAATGGCAGGCCCGGCGTGGCGCCCCTGCTGGCCGGAGCGGTGCTGGGCGGGCTGATTGTTTTTTACAACCGCCGCCACAAATCCGACCCTTTGAGTCCACTGGTGATGGCGCTGTGCCGGGCCATGGTCTATGTCGTGGCTGCCTCGCTGGTGGTGTGGCCCCTGGTATGGCCGGTGCAAGGCGGGGCCCTGGTGCTGGTGGGCTATCTGATCGGCCTGACCTACGTGGCCAAGCAGGAGAACCTCAAGGAAGTGCGCAATCTGTGGCCGCTGCTGTTTCTGGCCGTGCCTTTTGTCTACACCGCCGGTGCGTTGACCGGAATTTCCTGGGCCGGGCTGTTCTACCTGCTGCTGCTGGCCTGGGTGATCTACGGGATATCCTTCCTGCTGCGGCGGGAAGGGCGCAACATTCCCCGGGCCGTGGTGAGCTTGATCGCCGGGATCTCCCTGCTGGATGGGCTGCTCATCGCCGAGGCCGGGGGGGATCCCCTTTGGGCAGGAGCGTGCGTGCTCGGTTTTGCGCTCACCCTGTTTCTGCAACGCTACGTGCCGGGCACCTGAGGCGGCCTGGGTTCTGCTTGAAAACTCAGTACCGTGTGCCTGAGGAAGCCGCCACAGCCGGCCGTCTTGCAGGCCACCGGCATAACATCAAGCCCTCGCACCCATCGAGACGCCCACCCATTGATGAGTGGGGGGGCTCCTCAGGGCCGCGGGGATTGTTTAAATCCCCATCTAGTCCTCGAACAGATGGTCCAGCATGAGTTGCTTGACCTGCGCCGCTTTCACGGTGGGGCCCTGCACCAAGCGCGCTTCGGAAGTCATGAAGACGGGGCCATGGAGCGGGTCGCCGGTGACGCGCCCGTGGGAGCCCTTGACCAGGCCCGCGTCCAGGGGAATCACGTCCATCAGATAGCGGAAGCCCAGGGATTTCTTGAGCAGGGTCTTGCCCACCTTGAGCAGGGGCAGGCGCAGCTTGGGATCGACGAACAGTTCCGTGGGGTCGAAGCCAGGCTTGCGGTGAATGTCCACCGTGCGCGCGAAGTCCGGCGCCAGCCGGTCGTCCAGCCAGTAGTAATAGCTGAACCATTTGTCCGGCTCGGAAATGGCCACCAGATCCCCGGTGCGTGGGTGATTGAGGTGGTACGCCGCCTTTTCCTGCTCGCCCAGCACCTGCTCGATGCCGGGCACCTGCTCCAGCAATGCCTTCACCTGGGCCACGCGCTCCGGAGCGCGCACATAGACATGAGCCAGCTGATGGTCCGCCACCGCGAAGGCTCCGCTGGCGCCCGCGTCCAGCTGCTCCAGTCCCAACTCCTCCCGGATGCGGATCAACCCTGCCTCGCGCAGCACCCGGTTAATGTGAACCACCCCGTTGACCGGGGTGATGCCGTATTCGGAGAGCACGATCACGCGGGCTCCGCGCTCCTGGAAATGATCGATCAGCGCTCCGCAGATGCCGTCGATCTGGGCAAGATCCCTTGCAATTGCAGGATCGTCCGGCCCCAGCCGCTGCAGGTTGTAGTCCAGGTGCGGCAGATAGATCAACGTTAGGCTGGGCGCCTCCCAGTCGAACACGTGCCGCCCCGCCGCGGCGATCCACTCCGAAGACGGCAGCCCGGCCTTGGGCCCCCAGAAGCTGAAAAAGGGAAACTCCCCCAATTCGCGTTTCAACCTCACCCTCAACTCCGGCGGTTCGGTGTAAATATCGAATATCTTGCGTCCGTCGGCGGGATAGGCGGGGCGTGGGGTGGCCGCAAAATCGGCCTGGGAGTACATGTTGTACCACCAGAACATCTGGGCGCAGGTGAATTCAGGATCGCGCCGGCGGGCGGCCTCCCATACCTTCTCCCCTTCCACCAGATGATTGGACTGGCGCCAAAACCATACCTGGGCCAGGTCGCGGAAGTACCAGCCGTTGGCCACAATTCCGTGTCCGGACGGCGGGCGCCCGGTCAAGAAAGTGGATTGTACCGTGCAGGTTACCGCCGGAGTGACGGTTTCGATGGGACAGGAGATGCCATCCCGGGCGAAGCGGGTCAGCTGTGGGGTGTGGGCGCCCAGCAGGCTGCCGGTCAGCCCCACCACGTTGAGTACCACTGTCTGGTGCATGGATGGCCGCCGGCAGGGGGCGCTAGGATTCGACGATCGGGGTTTGTCCCCGCAGCACCGAATTTCCGTCAAACAGTTCGGTCTGGTTGATGTTGGGGCGGGTCTCGATATCTTCCAGGTTCAGGTTTCCGCTCTGGGCGAAAAAGGTGGCCGGATTGCTCCACACGATGGTCTCGATGTCTACTTCCGGGATTCCCATTTCTCGCATCTTGTCCACGGTCTTGGGAACCTTGAGCGGATCGCTGATGCCCCAGTCCGCCGCGCTGTTGATGATGATGCGCTCGCTTCCGTACTGTTTCACCAGCCGCGCCATGCGTTCCTCGTCCATCTTGGTGTTGGGGTAGATGGAGTGGCCGGCCCAGCAGCCCGTGTCCAGCACCAAGGGCAGGGTTTCCTCGGTGTTGTGGTCGATCAGCGCACGCTCTTCGGGGAAGCCCATGCTCTTCACCAGGTCGATGCTGCGCACGGTGCCCTGCTTCTTGTCGCGGTGGGGCGTGTGAATCAGCACGGGCAGGCCGTATTCCATCGCCATCGCCATTTGCCGCTCGAATAGCTTTTCCTCGCTGTCGGTCTGGTCGTCGTAGCCGATCTCGCCCACGGCCACCACGCCTTCCTTTTGCAGGTAGCGCGGCATCATATCGATCACCTCTTCGGAGAGGCGGGGGTCGTTGGCTTCCTTGGGATTGAGGGCGATGGTGCAGAAATGGCGGATCCCGAACTGGGAGGCCCGGAAGCGCTCCCAGCCCAGCAGGCCGTTAAAGTAATCCTCGAAAGAACCCGCGTGGGTGCGCGGCTGGCCCAGCCAGAAAGCGGGCTCCACGATCGCCGCGATTCCCGCCTCCGCCATGGCCGCATAATCGTCCGTGGTCCTGGAAGTCATGTGGATGTGGGGGTCGAACATTTTCATGAAGCGGTTCCTTTCAGAGTTTGGCGGCGTTGAGCGGCCGCGTCCGGCCCTGCCGCCCTGTTCCTGGTTGCCAATAGCAAGTTTAGCCCATTCTGGCCAGCGCACCGTCCAGGGCCGCCTTGACCCGCGGCTCCCGCTCCAGTGCCGCGCGGGCCCGCAGGGCCTCCCTGCTTTCACCGTTTGCATGATGGCCCAGCCCCAGCGCCGCCCAGTAGCGGTGCGCCGGGTCTTCGTGGCTGAGGTAGCGGTGTACGCGGACCAGACCCTCTCCCGCGATATGCGGCGCCAGCACCAGCCAAATATCCGTGGGCACTGTGCGGCCCGCCGCTTCCCGCTCGCTCACGTAATCGTCGCTCATGCGCGACAGGCTGGCGTTCAAGCGCGCCTCCAGCCCGACGATCCGCTCCAGGGCGATTCCATTGAACAGGCTTTTCAGGATCAACTGATTGAAATTCGCCTCGGGAAACACGCGCAGGGGATAAGGATTTTCACAGGCGATGGCCTCGAATACCGGAATGATGTTTGTGCGGCAGGCATCCACGGCGGATGCAAGAAAGCGCGCGCAGTCGGGCAATGGGCCCAGGCCCCGCAGCCAGCTTTCCTGCTCACGGCTGTCGCCCAGCTCATAGCAGCGCCGGGCCAGCTCGGCGAATTCCTCGGGCGGCAGTTGTTCGGCCAAGGTGAGCAGCAGCAAGGCCCGCGCCGCTTCATCGGCGCCCCAGTGGGACAGGGCCAGTTCCGCATCCAGCGTCTCGCCCCGGGCCTGTTCCTGCTGGCTTAAGTTCAGGGCCCGCTTGCCCATGCGCCGGGAAGCTCCGGAGTAATAGCCAAGCAGGGTGTTGTGATGCACGGGCGGCGTGGTGGCGGCCAAGGCCTTTTCCAGCCATGCCAGCGCGTCGCCGCCGGCACGGGCGCGCAACAGATCGTGCAAATGCTGCTTCATGGCGGACAATTCTTCTCCATCCCGCGGATAAAGCGCCTTAACCGATAGCAGAACGGCTCTATCCTATTGCAATCACTTCACGGGGGGCAACACGGTTCGCGGTCCTCATTGCCGTCAATGGTCATTCATGAACAAGGCGCGCTCCAGTTGATCGACCTGGCCCGCGCCCACCAGAAACATGGCGGTGCGCAATTCGGCGATCAGACGCCGTCCCAGGGCCAGCACCGCATCGGCGGATTCGGTGGCCGCGATCAGAAATGGCCGGGCCAGGGCACAATAGTCCGCCCCCAGGGCCAGCGCCTTGGCCACCTGAATGCCGTCACGGATGCCGCCCGAGGCCACGATGCGGGCGCCGCCCTGCAATTCCGGTGTGAGCCGCTCCAGAATCCAGGCCGTGGGCAGCCCGAA
>JAPUIH010000137.1 GCA_027297205.1 SAR324 cluster bacterium
CACCACCTTTGGTTCGGTTTCAAAGACGACGTGGTGGTGCGTATCACCCCAGTGAAAGGCGGCAGCCGCCTGGACATGCGCTCCGTCTCCCGGGTGGGACGGAGCGACGTGGGCGCCAACGCCGCGCGTATCCGGAAATTCCTGGCCGAACTCTCCGCCCTGCCCCGTTAGCAACGGCCCTAAGGCGGGCGGGCAGGCAGGACGAGGGCAGGGAATCCACGGTATTTGGCGGCCCCCGCGACATATCGCGGAAATATTATCCCACCAGCCGCTTTGCTGCGCTTTAAATTTTGTAAGCTACTGGAATTATTACCATTCCAATTAGACCAGGAAATCCCCGCAGTGGCACGACTCTTGCGATTTGCAGTGGGAGCCCGGCGGTAGAACACGCCGGCGTACCGGGAGGCAACGATGGGGGAGTTAAAGGATATAAGCAATCCAGCGTACAATTCATGCGCCACTGGCAATGCAACAAAATTTGGAGATCCCCGCCGGATAGCGGTTCCTGAGTGGCGGATGCACCGCATGAAAATGCGCGGTTGGGCCGCCTCCTTGCGCCGGTACGCAAGGGTGGCCGTCCTGGCGGTGTTGCTGACCGGTGCGCCACTTCTGCCCGTGGATGCGCAAGGGGCACCGGACGGCCGTATCGTCAATATAGCCGCGTTCACCACTTCCTGGGGACCCACGCCTCACGTGGTCGGCTTGCGCGATGGCTTGGTGGAATTGGGCTATCGGGAAAACCAGGATTTCGCCATCGGTGTCCGCTTTACCCAAGGCAAAATAAACGATCTGGATAATGTGGCCCGTGAACTGGTGCAAAGCGGAGCGGACATCATCTTTACGACAAACTCGCATACGGCCAAAGCGGCGCAGCGGGCCACCAGCCGCATCCCCATCATCTTTACTGGGGCCATCGATCCCGTGGGCACGGGCCTGATAAAGAGCTTCGCTCGGCCCGGGGGCAACTTGACCGGTTTTACCGATTTGGAATTGGATCTCGGTCCCAAGCGCCTGGAGATGTTCAGGAAACTGGTACCCGGTATGGAGAAGGTGCTGTTTATCTACTATGGGGACAGCCCGAACGCCCGGAACAAGGCCGGCAAGTACCGGCAAGCCGCGCGCCGGCTGGGCATCGAACTGATAGAGCGGCTGGTGCGCTCGGAGCAGGAGGCCCGTACGATCTTATTCGGCCCCCGCGCGGTCAAGGTGGACGGCATCCTCTCCGACGTTCAGTCCGGCTTAAACATGCTTGGGTTGTTGCTGGAAGCCACCACCCAGCACAAGATACCGACCATGTTTAGCTCGCCCTTTATGGTGGAGCAGGGCGGGTTTTCCGGCTACGGCCCCTCCTGGTACGAAGCGGGCCGGCAGGCAGCCCGCATAGCGGACAAGATTATCAAAGGGCAAAACCCGGCGGAAATTCCGGTGGAGGTAAACACCAGGATCGTGTTCGCGGTAAATCTCAAAGTGGCCAAATCCCTGGGGCTGATTATCCCGCCCCAGGTGTTGTATATGGCGGATCGCATCGTGCGTTGAATCGACCTGATTGTCCGGCGGTCGAACGCGAACTGCGTGACCGTTTGTGTTGGATATCCTGAAAAGTAAAGGAGGACAAAATGAGGGGGAATTCGGCAATGAAACCAATTTTATTCTGGGTGACGGTGCTGCTGGCCTGCTTGCTGGCCCTGCCCGGCGTGGCGGCGGCCGTTGAGGTCGGGCAACGGGCGCCGGGCTTCGACCTGATCGCCACGACGGGAGGCAAAATCAGCCTGAAGCAGTACCGGGGTAAGCAGAACGTACTGATCGAATTTATCGTGGCCGATTTCGGCCCTGTGTGAGTGAGAAACCTGACGACCAGGATGGTCGGCCAAAAGAAATTCCAGCAGTTCAACATCCAGGTGCTGGGAATAAGCGGCAACAACACGTTTTCCAATAAAACCTTCGCGGCGTCCCTGGAGCTGACCTTTCCGCTGCTCAGCGATTTTCCTAATCTGACAACGATCCGCGCCTATGGCGTGATGCAGAGACTGGGGAAAACCGGCAATTTGCACGCCAAGCAGGCGTGGTTTTTGATCGACAAGCAGGGTGTCGTGCGGGGGCGCTGGGTGGTGGACAATGTCACGCAATTTCCCAATGATGAAATTTTCAGGGCGGCGGAGAATCTGCCCTAGCAGTCCTCTGGGTCCCCGCCGCCCTGTGGTCTCTATCCTGCGGCCTCTAACCCACGGCCTGTTCCGGCATGGCGTCGACCGTGCGGGTTTCGTGGACGGCCGGTGAATAGATTTCCAGTATTTCCAGGTCATCCGAGCAGGATAGCTCGTTGTGGATGATACGCGCCGGTTGTAACACGCAGTCACCGGCGTGGAAGGTCAGATCGCCCTCCTGCCCCTCGTAGACAAACTTAATCCATCCCTTCAGCACGTAGAACATCTGGAAGTCGCAGAGATGTTGGTGAAGGCCGGTGGAGTGGAAGTCCTGGTCGCCGGTGTGGTCACCCTTGACCCGGACGATGTGGGCGCGGAACTGGCCGTGGGTCGCGTCCGCGATACCGAGATCGCGGTATTCCAGAAAGTCGCGCAGGCCGGGTTTGAATTCCGCGTCCTTGACGTAATTCGCGGAAAATTTCTGCTCTTCAATGCTCATGATTTGGTCCCTCAGCTTGGAGGTTCATCCGCCGTTGCAGCGCAAGGAGCGTGTTTCGAAGGGGCTAGGCTAGCACGGGAGCGAAATTTGGGTCAATCGCCGCGGAGGTGGCTGTAGGATGCCTGCTCATGTAGGATGGCGCTCGCAAATAGGAGTGTGAATGATCGGGTATGTGACCATAGGAACAAACGATTTCGAGCGCGCGCTTCAATTCTACGACAAGTTGCTTGCAACGATTGGGGTCAAGCGCCTTTGGAAGATCGACTCGATGGCTGCATGGGGGCCGTCGCGGCAAGAGACTGCGCTGTGCTTAACGACGCCCTTCGACGGCAACGCTGCCACGGCAGGCAACGGCGTCATGATCGCCATCAAAGCCGGCAGCCGGGAGCAGGTCGATGCACTCCATGCCATGGGCATCGAGCTGGGTGGCTGCGACGAGGGAAAGCCGGGGCCGCGTGGCGACAGCGGTTTCTACGGCGGATATTTCCGGG
>JAPUIH010000138.1 GCA_027297205.1 SAR324 cluster bacterium
GCGTCCAGCATGAATTTGTTGCCGCCCAGGAAGTGGGCGCCCATGGCTTGAAACGCGGTGAAGAAGAACAGGATAAAGCCGATGCCGAACGAGGAGGCCCACACCTGCTGCGGAGCGAAAGGCTTGGGATCCCTGTTGGAAAAGGACCACATGGTAAACGCCGGGGCCGAATGGATGCCCATCAGCGCGAACATGTAGGTCAAAATCATAATCCCAGTCCAGGCGCCGCCGACCGCCGAGGGGCCGGACGCGACAAACTGGATCACCCCCGGGATGGCCACATAGTGGCTGTACCCGTCGGGCGTGAGCTTAATGTTATTGGCCACCTGGTATTGCACCAGTTGATCGATGCTTTCGTTCAGCGCGGTGTAACCGCCCACGAAGGAAATTCCGATGATCCCGATGATCGAAATACCAAGCCCCAACAGAATGCATTGCAAGGTATCCACGTAGGCCACGGCCCTCAAGCCGCCGGATGCCACGTAGATCCACACCACCAGGGAAAGCATCCACATGCCCACGTTCACGCCGAGCATTTCATCGGTCAGCACGTTGAACAGGAAACCGGATGCGCGCAGTTGCAGGCCCAGGTACGGCACGGAGAAGCACAGGGCCACGATCACCGTCAGGATGCGAATGAAATCGCCCTTGAAGTAATCGGACAACATTTCGCCCGGCGTTACATAACCGAAACGCTTACCGAGCATCCATTGCCGCTTCAGGAACATCACACCCGTGAAAGGAATGGTGATGGTGTAAAATGAAGCGTAGGCGTATTGAAAGCCATCTCGGAATACGAGGCCAGGATGGCCGATGAAGGTCCAGCCGGAAAAAGATGTGGCTGTCGCCGCCAACACGAACACCCACAAGGGAAGCCTCCGCCCGGAAATGAAATAATCAGCTGCGGTTCTCGCCAAATATGCGGCCCTTATTCCCCAATAAATACAGTAGGCCCAATATATGATGACGAAAGCTATCAGCCAGTATATTTTTGCCGACATATGATCTTTCCCCCTTCATAGAAGTGAAAGAACCCAGCAGGCCGCTTGACAGACCGCGGCCTAACTTAACTCAGTTGAATGGCACCATCTTTTTTTTCGATTTGAAAAACTGCTCTCCTTTTTCACTTATCGATTCTTGGTGGGGATTGCATTCCTGCGAATTTGCAATTTTCCGAATCTGCAGCAAATTATGCAGGCCAACGCAATTCCGCCCTTGAAACGAAATCGCAACCATTAATTAATTTATAGCCCGCCAAAAATCAAGAACATTATCCTCAATAGTCCTCCATGATAGTGTGGGAGTGTTTACAAACACCAAAATATTTTCAACGGAATATGAATCGGATATGCGCTCCAGATCTGAAAATGCATGGGATGCGGACATGCTTTGATCGGCGGTCCCGCTGTGATTTCCGCCGGCGTTCTCGGACTGGCGGCGCTTGGATATCCGGTCAAAGGTTTGCGCTGGGTCCGGGCCCCATGTTATGCCATTTCCTTCGCAGTGTTTCCCTTGCTAAATTACGGTGTACTTTACGAATGTAGTTCCGATAATTTCCGGAACGGCAATTTTTCTTGGAGGGCATCATGAGCAGGGTCCGTGTCGGAGAGCTTGAAATCGATTATGAAATGCGGGGGCAGGGACCACCGCTGATCATGATCACCGGTTTCCGGCGCAGCCGCGTCATCTGGGGCGATGCCTTTCTGGCGCCCCTGGCCCGGCATTTCACCCTCATTTTGCCGGACAACCGCGGCACGGGCCAATCGGACAAGCCACGCGGCGGCTACTCCATCGAGGCGTTCGCGGATGATGCGGCGGGTCTGCTTGAGGCCTTGCAGATTGGGCCGGCTCATGCCTTTGGCGTCTCCATGGGAGGCATGATCGTGCAGCGGCTGGCATTCCGCCATGCGCAACGGGTACGCGGATTGGCCATCGGATGCAGCAATGCCGGTGGCGATGCGGTTGTGCCGCCCGAGAAGGAAATTTGGAATTTGCTGCAACTGCTGCCCGACGAAAGCATGGACGCACGCGAAGTGGCACGGCGTCAGGAAGAGGCCTATTACACCGAACCCTTCCGCGCCTCACAGAGGGAACTGATTGACGAGCAGTTCCGCGCCGTCAACGAACATCCCACGCCGGATTTTGCCGTGCAGGGCCATCTCAAGGCCATCGAGGACTTCGATGGGGCCGGGGCCCTGGAGGAAATCGCGGCGCCCACGCTGGTGATAACGGGCGACAGCGACCGCCTGATCGTACCGGATAATTCCCGCTATCTTGCTGGGCGCATTCCCAATGCACAGCTTTCCATTCTTTCCGGGGCCGCACACTTTTTCTGGGTGGAGAAACCTGAGGAGAGCACGCAGCGCCTGATCGACTTCTTTACTGGACTGGGTGGAGAATAACCAAGGCGCCCCTCGCCCGGACAATTGCCGCGGGCCGGATGATGTTTTCCGGTCCATGGGGGAGTCTCACTCCTCGGCGCGAAATTCCCGCAGGGTGTCCTGGTTGACGTCCAGCCCCAGTCCGGGGCCGTCCGGCAAGGTGTAGACCCCGTTCCGTGGCTCCAGGGGGCTGGCGAACAGGTCGGCTTCCAGGTCGAAGTAAATCTTCTCGATCCACTTGGCCTGCCGGGTATGGGCGATCAGATGAAGAGTGGCCAGAAAACCCGGACCAAAATATGGAGAATGCGGCGCTAGAGCCACGTTGTAAGTCTGGGCCAGGGCGGCAACTTTTAGAAATTCGCCTATTCCGCCTACCTTGGTTACGCTGGGCTGTACGTAGGAGACCGCACCGGCTTCCAGCATGCGGTGAAACTGAAATGCCGTACAGGCGTTTTCGCCGCTGGCCAGTGGCACCCCGGAACTCTCCTGCACGTCGGCCAGGCCATCGTAATCCTCCGGCGGCCATACCGGCTCTTCCAGCCAGGTCAGCTCGTAATCGTCCATGGCGATGGCCCGGCGGGTGGCCTCCAGCGGCGTCCACAGGCAATTGATATCCACCGTGAGTGGTGTGTCCCCCCCAATGGCCTCGCGGGCCAGAGCCACGCTTTCCACTTCGTTCTGGTGGATTTTGATCATTTCGTAGCCTTCCTTTTTGGCCCGCGCGGCGTGCTCGGCGATGAGGGGGTCCTCTTCCTGATAGCGCACCAGGCTGGCATAGGCCTTTACTTCGCGGCTGGCCGCGCCCCCCAGCAGCTCGTACAGGGGCTTACCGGCCCGCTTGCCCGCCAAATCCCATAGGGCGATTTCCACCCCACTGATGGCAAAAATGGTCGCGCCGTAGCGGCCCCAGATATGGGATTTCTGGAACAAGGTGGCGATCATTCCGGTGATGTCGCTGGCATTCTCTCCAACCAGCAAGGGCCGCAGGGTATGGTTTACCAGTGCCGTCACGGCGTGGGGGATGCCGTAACCAAAGGCCTCTCCATAACCCACCAGCCCATCATCGCATTTGATTTCCACGATCACCTGGTGCAGCCGGCCCCACACGAAGGGCACTTCCGGGCCGGATTTTTTGTGGGGGACGGATAGGTGAATGGCCTGCACTTCAGTGATTTTCATAGGGTCCACTTCTCCGGGATATGCGGCATGTTCGGGCAAGGCTCACAGCGCCCGGGACGGCGCGGGATTGGCCATGCGCATCCGCAGCAGATGCACCAGGCCGTATACGACAGGCGTATCCAGGATTGCGATGACATACTTTACGGTCAGTTGGCCCACTATGAGCGGCCAGATGGGAAACTGGCCGTAGAATGCGATCACGACGAATAGGCAGGTGTCCAGAGACTGGGACAGCAGCGTGGATACGTTGTTCCTCAGCCAGAGATGACGGGAATTGAACATCAACTTCACGCGGTGAAAGACCCACACGTCGAAGCTCTGGCTTATGGCGTAAGCTATCAGACTGGCCACGATGATCCTGTTGGTGCTGCCCAGCACCGTACTGAAGGCCTGCTGGTGCTCCCAGAACGGCGCCGCCGGCAGCTCGATGGCCAACATAACCAGCCCCCACACCATCAGCTGCACAACGAATCCCGCCGTGACCAGCAACTGGGCGCGAGCCCGTCCCCAGACTTCCGCCAGGGTATCGGTGATGGCGAAGGTGATCGAGTAAGCCAGCACGCCCGCCGGAACGAAAATGCCGCCGACGGTGATGATTTTTGTGGCCAGCACGTTCGCGATCACCAATGCCGCCACGAATGCTGCGGCAAGATAGATAAAAGCCGTGGTCTCTTTGGAATTCATAGCAAGTCAAATTCGGAATTAAGAGTTGTTCAGGGGAGTCAGGCTAGCGCGGCGCTCTCCAGGTAGCCATTGCATACTGCCAGACAAACGCCAGCAGTTGTCCCGCGTGTTCGAGCAGCCAATTGGCGTGCGCGGGCCTGATAAATGCCACTATAAGCCCGATCATCAGCAGGTTGACCGGCAACTGCTGCCACCCTATCCCAACTCCCAAATGCACCGCAACCGCCAGCGTCAGCACTGGATAGCGCAGGGGACGCAGCCAGATCAACACGCCGAAAAATAGTTCAAACAATGCCAGCCCAACCGGAATGGCCTCAAGCAAGAAAGGAAACTCCCGCAGGATATCAAGATCGATGGGCGCGCCCCGTTCCAGCAGCCGTGGATGCCACAGCGCCAAACCGTCCAGCCAGGCAGCGTTCAACTTGCCCAGCCCGGCCTGAAAATACAACAGGCACAGATGAATTTGCAGTACACGAAACGGCAGACCGCTCCAGGGCATGGGCTCTGGCTCCTCGGAGCGGGGGCTGGGCGGCTCCCGCGCCTGCCTGGGCCAGATTTGTCCACCCGGCACGCTCAGCTTAAGGCCGCATGGCACCAAAATCAGGTAGGCCATGGCCATGATCAGCAGGCTGTCCAGCCCCAGCAGCACCGTGGGATTGCGGTGGGCGTAGGACAGCAGGAAGACCAGTCCCAGCGCGCCGCTTAAGAGGGGGAAGAGTCCCAGCAGGAAAGCCGCCGCCACCGTCACGGCAACGATATGCACCGTCCACAGCCATGCGCTGCTGTCGTGCCAGTCGAATATGGAGAAGGGCCAGGCCAGTTGGTCCAGCGCCCCCATTACCGAGGGTTTTCCCAGCAGGATAAGCTGCGCGTCCAGATCGTAGGAACGGACCAGCAGGACGTATACCAGCACAAGGCCAGTGCCAATGCGCATCAAGGCCAGATTGTAGAGAGGCGGCTCGGGGAACCAGAAGTCCAGCCAAGCCCCTCCCATCCGCTTAAGGGCGTTCTTTTCCGGTGTCATTGCCGCATCTTGCGCTGGGAGGGCTCCCACTGCCTGAGCAGGCCGTCATAGGTTCCCAGATCGCGCAATATCAAGGCTCCACCGTTGGTTTTACCGTTGCCGGGAGGCGCCAAAGGCGCGCCGTGGTTTTTCCAATTCCACTTTGCCGACAGAAGTTCAAGCTTTAGGGGAGAGCCTGGCAGGCGTTCCAGCAAGTAATTCATGAACAACCCATGAAATTCCGGATAATTCCCGCCGAGATGATGGCTCAGCAGGGCCCAGCGGTCGTAGCGCAGCGGGGGCGTCAATTGCACATCGGGAAAGCGGCCTTCCACGATCTTGCCCTGCTCTGTATAAATTCGGTACACGACAAATCCGTCCTTGCCTCGCGGCTGGTAAAAGCCCATCGGCGCTTCCGCGGGCAGCAAGGTCAGATAATCGGGGCCTGCGCCGGATTCCAGGCCCAGCATGCCGTTGCGCCCACCCGGAAGCAGTGCAACAAGCGCCAGGTGCGCCACCGCGATCAGGGACAGAGACATTCTCACGCTGAGCGCGGCGCCATGTCCGTAACGCTCAGCCAATCTAAGCAGCCACCGGAAGCGGGGCCGCACCGGATAATAGACACCCGCTCTGCGGCGCAGCATTATACGCTTCAGGCTCTCCATTATGCGTGGCATATTCTTATGAATCTCCAATCAGCGGATAGAATCGGCGGCGGGGAATCGCATGCCGGGCGCAGCAGGGCGCATCATGATCCGCTCACCGCTCTTGCGTCCACCTCTACACAGATGCCCTCGGACTGGGACAACTCCCGCGGTGCGCTGAAGCGGATGTTGTAATCCGCATTTCCGGTGATGCCTCTCAGGTTGAACCGCGCCGTTCTGCGGGCCTCGGCTTCCGCACCTTTGGGAGTCGCGGCGCAGCCGATGCCTGTAGCGCCGGCCCGGGGCCTGCCGGGATCGGTTAGCTTGAACTTTTCATCCTTGACGAATTCGAGTTTTCCCATGTCCGGACTTGCATCGATTTCGTTGCTGCTGCATCCGGTGAGCAGGAGTGTCAGGCCGGCCAGCAATGGGGCACACCCACGGGTGGCACGGTACAGTGTTGGTTTAAGATTCAATCTCGCCATTCGCACAGCTTACCTCAAGCGCGGTTCGAGGCAACCGGCAATCACGTTGCGGAACGCAGTCGCCTGCTGAGTGCCCAGCCAAATTTTGGGCGCCTCATCAGGCCCGTGCCCTGCCACGGCGGGCCAGCCGGTCTCCAATATTTACACAGGTCTCGTGGTGAGGCTGGTATCCACTTACGATGTGGTAAATGCCTTTGGAATCGGCTGTCACCAGTTCCACCTTTTTGGGATTGACGGCAAAGGGCTTCCCGCCAATGGACACCAGCTTTACCGTTGCTCCGCATTCGCGGATTTCGCAGGTTTTCAAAGCCATGGAGCCTCCCGGAATTTCATCTGTTCCAGCGCATGAGTTTGTTTAGCAGCAAGGGCTTGTATCGCTCCAGCCGCTTGCCCTGGGGCGATTTGTCTCCAATGCGCACGGTTGCCGGCCAGCGAAAGGAAATGCCAATTTCGCCAAGCTCGTCACAGGCCAGCAGAATGCGGCTGCGAGCCGCGGCGTAACCGGTGCTGCCGGGCGGGATATTGTGGAACTTGAAAATGTCGAAGCGGCCATCCGCCGAAGTCAGCGACAGCCGGTTTAAATATTGAATAGAGTCGTTTCGCAAAGCCAGGGTGACCAGGCAGTAGCCCAGTTCCGGCTCCCGGCGCCGCAGGGAGATCGCCAGCGGAGCCTGCGAGCGTGCCGCAAGCTTGCACACAGCTTCGATCTTGTCCTCACGAATGCCGGCTTTGCGCATCAAGCCCTTGGCCTCCGCGCTGCACATCTCCATGGCCTGCGCCGAACCCAGCGGGGGAAGCACCAGCAGACCCAGCAGTGTCAGTCCGGCAAGCAGCAACGCTGCATGGCGGCCCATGTAAATGCAGCAGCGCGGGTGAGTCAATAGGAAGCCGTCCCGGTGGCGAGCCGGGTGCGGGTCCATGGGGCGGTGGTAAGAATTCTGCACGATCATCCGAATTCAGGGTTGCTGGGTTGGGCATTACCCGGCGGCCGCAAGAGCCATGCGGGCCTTCCCGTTATGTGAAGTCTGAGTGCCAGGCAAATTATAGGGGGAATATTGGCCGAAGGGAACTCCCTCGGGTATGGGGGACAATGCAAGAAATCAATCACGCGGTTGTCGTATAAAGTTATTGTTGTTAATATCGAACACGTCCCATGTGGTCGCCATTGTGACTGCCGATTGTCCTAGGCTGTATTAGACCGGGAGCATCACGTGCTGAAAGTGAATCGTAAGGTTGAGTACGGGCTAATCGCGCTGAAGCATATGTGGGGCAAGCCCCAGGGCCAGCTGACTTCGGTGAGAGAAATATGCGAACTGTACAAGGCGCCATTCGATCCCCTGGCTCATGTGCTGCGCATTCTCAACGCCAATGGTATTTTGCAATCCGAACAGGGCGCACACGGAGGCTATAGGCTCCTGCAAGATCTGAACAGCATTTCCCTGGCGCAATTCATTGAAATGATCGAGGGGCAATTGGCATGGACCGATTGCATAATGGAATTTGACGAGTGCAGATGCGGCATGCTGGATGCGTGCAATATCGTTGCGCCCATGCACCAGTTCAATCAGCGCCTGATCGAATTCTTGCATTCGATCACCCTTTCCGACCTGCTTGCCCTGAACAGCGACGCCGTAAAATTTAATCTCCGGCCGTCCTCCGGCGCTTCGGCCGCCACGCCTTGACGCCCGTCCCGGCCGTCAGCATTATCCGCTATTAATTATTGCCAGCACCTCGTCGTGGAGGTGGCCATTGGTGGAGAGCGCACTTTCGCCCAGGTCCAGCACCTGGCCTTGCAGGTCCGTGAGCCGTCCCCCCGCGCCCTCCACGCAGGGCTTCAGGGCCGCGACGTCCCAGGGGCTGAGAATGGGATCGAGCATAATGTCCGCGCGGCCGGTGGCAACCAGCATGTGGCCATAGCCATCGCCCCAACCGCGTACCAGTTGGGCCTTGCCTTGCAGTGCCCGAAAGGCTTCCCCGTATCCCTCCTTCCACATTGACCCGCTGGAGGTATAGACCACGGTTGCCTCGGAAAGAGAACGGGTGCCGCTGACGTGCACGGGTCGGCCGTTGAGCACGGTCTCCCGCCCTTCGGCGCCTATCAGGAGTTCCCCGGAAACCGGAATGTGGATCGCACCCAGGATGGGCCGGCCTTCTTTCAGGAGTGCGATCAGGGTGCAGAACAGTGGCACGCCATGAATGAAGGATTTCGTGCCGTCGATGGGGTCGAGCATCCATTGCAGTTTGGCTTCCGCCGGGCCGCTCGTTCCGGATTCCTCCCCCACGACCTGGTGTTGCGGAAATCGGACTTCAATCATCCGCCGCATCAGGGCTTCGGCTTCCTGGTCTGCTTTGGTGACCGGGGAGTGGTCCGCCTTGTGTTGCACATCGAGGGGCGTGCCGAAGTAGCCGAGCACCAGTTTGCCACTTTCCCGGGCCAGTTCCTCCGCGAAATCAATCCATTCCTGCATAATTCGTCCATCAGTGGGAGTTAACCGCTGCAATTTTGCTTTTTGTTATGCCCGAGCGGGTTCACGCGGGCAAGTGGGGGGCCGTGGCTGGTCCACTGCACTCAGCGGCCCGGGACGAGTTTGTAAATGGCGCCGTTCAGGTCCGCCAGATAGAGTTCCCCGGTGTTGTCCTGGCCAAAGGTGGAAATGGCAAGACCCGTTTCCAGCAACGGCGTGGGTGGCCTCGTAGGTCCCGGCCCGGCGGGAATGCTCCAGACGGTGCCGCTGCCGAAATCCCCGAACACGTACCGGCCCCGCAACCCGGACAGGACACGCCCCCGGTAGACAAAGCCGCCGGTGACCGATTGTCCAATACCGCGGCCATACTCGCTGATGGGCAGTTCCAGGCCGCCCCGCGCGCATCCGCGGGGAGGAGCGTAGCATCGCGTGCCCTCCATCCGGTTCCATCCATAGTTGCCACCCTTTACGATCAAGTCGATTTCCTCCACCGTGTTCTGTCCAACGTCTCCGGCATAGAGCAGGCCGTCCTGTAAATCGAAGCTGAAGCGCCAGGGATTGCGCAGGCCATAGGCCCATATTTCGGGGCGGCTTCCGCCGCGCGAGGCGGTGAAAGGGTTGTCCGGTGGAATGGCGTAGCCGCGCCTTGCCGACCAACGATTCACATCGATACGCAGAATTGTGCCCAGCAAGGTGCGGCGGTTCTGTCCGTGGCCAAAGGGATCCCCTCCCGAACCGCCATCGCCCAGACCGATGTACAGATAGCCCTCGGGCCCGAAGGCGATCTGGCCTCCATTGTGATTGCCATAGGGTTGGGGCACTTCCAGCACAATCCGTTCGCTGGCCACGGAAGTTCGCAGAGCAAAGGGCGCGGCCTTGAAGCGGGCCAACACCGAGCGGCGGGGGCGGGCTGCGGAATAGTAGACGAAGTACAGGCGGTTGCGGGCGAAATCCGGATGAAAGGCAACGGAAAGCAGTCCTTCCTCCCAGCCGGCGGCGCTGACCCGCCGCCCCAGGTTCAGCAGCAGCCCTTCCGCCTTGGGCGCATCGGGGTGAAAGATCTTGATGCGCCCGGCCTGTTCCACCACCGCCATACGCCCCGTGCCGTCGGGCACCGCCGCCAGATGAACCGGCTTCCGCAATCGCTCCTGGGGCAGCAAGCGTTTCAACTTTACGCCTTGTGCCAGTACCGGGGACGACCCGAGTGGAGAGGGTACGGACAGCACGCAAGACTGTGCCGCCAGGGCGAATGCCGCCATAACCGCGAATCGCTTCATGCCATCCTTGGAAATAATATGCGGCTCATGCTTTGGGAGGGGCGCTGCCCACTGCCGCGGAAACATTGGAGAATCCATCCCGCTCCAGCAGCTGCACCAGTCCTTTCTTGATGGAACGCACCAGCCCCGGGCCGCGGTACACAAGGGCACTGTACAATTGCACCAGGGATGCGCCGGCCAGAATGAACGCGTAAGCATCGGTGGCCGAGGCGACGCCGCCCACGCCCACCAAGGGCAGCTTTCCTCCGCTCAGGCGGTGCAAGGCGCCTACGGTGCGCAGGGCCTCTCCGTGCAAGGGCCTGCCGCTCAGGCCCCCTTGCTCGTCCTTGTGCTTTCCGCTCGACCCCTCGCGGCGGAGGGTCGTATTGGTCGCGATCAGTCCGTCGGTGCCGCTCTCCAGGGCCACCTCCACGACATCGGCCAATTCCCCCTCGCTCATATCCGGCGCGATCTTGATCAGGAAGGGCAGCCACCGGCCAGTCACCTCCTGCAGCTTGATCCGCTCACGGAAGATCGTTTCAGTGATGGTTTTGAGCGCCGGTTTTTCCTGTAGGGCACGCAGCCCCGGTGTGTTGGGGGAGCTGAGATTGATGACGATGTAGTCCGCGACGGAATAGACCGCGTGCAGGCAGGTCAGATAGTCGGTGATGGCCTCGTCCAGGGGTGTATCGAAATTCTTGCCTATGTTGACGCCGACTGTTCCTGCCAGCCGCCTGTGGCCCAACTGTCCCGCCATATGCAGTGCGCCCAGATTGTTGAAGCCCATGCGGTTGATAAGCGCCTTGTGCGCGGGCAGGCGGAACAGCCGGGGGCGGGGATTTCCCGGTTGGCCGCGCGGAGTGACCGTGCCGGCCTCGACGAATCCAAATCCCAGCCCCAACAGCGGCGCGATAAGCAAGCCATCCTTGTCGAATCCCGCGGCCAGGCCCACGGGATTGGGAAATTCCCGCTCCCAAAGGCGTACCCGCAATGCCGGATGCTGAAAGCCGTACACAGTCCGCAAGAGGGTCAGAAAGCCCGGCACGCGCGCCGCGCCCGCAATGCCGTGCAGCACCAACTGGTGGGCCCGTTCGGCCTCCAGGGCGAACAACAACGGTCTTAGCAGCGGATAGATGGCCATGGCATCCCAGGAATGGCGGTACGGATCACGGGAGGCTCAGTCCCCATCGGACCCTTTGCCTCCCGCGGGGGCCTGGCCGGCCACCTGCAGATACCGCCTTTGCAATTGCAGTTTTTCCGTTTGGTAGTCGTCCTCGGATAGCTTGCCGGTGCCATGGGAAATTTCAAGTTCGTTCATGGCTTCCAGCAGGGCATCCCGTTCGCTGTAATCGTCTTCCGGAGAGGGCGGGACCCGGAAATCCTCCAAGGCATGGAAGATCAGCGGGTAGCTGATCACAAGCACCGCCACCAGAAGCACCAGCCCCGAGATTGCAAATAACAGCATGGTGGCTATAACTCCTCCTCGAAGAGCCGCACGTCGCGCTTAATGCGCTCCAACTCGGCTTTGCTGAGGGGCTGCTCCGCCTCGGACGCGGCATCCTTCCCGTTGACGCGGGCATTACGGCGCACGGTGTACACGATCCATCCTCCGGCCAATAACATAAGCAACCCTGGCAGCACCCACAATACCAGGCCCAGTCCTTCCTTCTTGGGGGCGCGCAGGATCCACTCCCCGTAGCGGCTCTCGAAATATGCCTTGATCTGATCCTCGCTCTGCCCTTCCCGCACCATGCGTTTCACTTTGTCACGAATTTGCCGGGAGAATGCAGCCTCGGAATCGTTTACGGATATGCCCTGACAGGTCGGGCAGCGCAGCTGATCGGTGATGCCGCGCACCTTTTTCTCCAGGGCCTCCTGGTCTGTGAGGGCGCCCGCCGGAATGGCGAACAGGAGGGGCAGCAGGAAGCCGCCCGCAAGCATGGCGGCGGTAATACGCTTGCTGCTCATTGTTTGCCCTCGTCGTTGGGCGCGAGCAGCGTGGCC
The DNA here is from genome assembly GCA_027297205.1 of SAR324 cluster bacterium. GTDB lineage: Bacteria > SAR324 > SAR324 > SAR324 > JACQKK01 > JAPUIH01. The sequence continues at coordinate 12,102 of JAPUIH010000138.1, forward strand.
AGGTTGTTTCGCACCAATTGAGGGGTCACGGCGCCCACATGCTTAAAACGGATGATGCCCTGGGCGTCGATAAAGAAAGTTTCCGGCACGCCATACAGGCCGTAGGAGAGGGAGATGTCCCCCGCCACGTTGTCCAGGGCCAGGAAGTAGGTTTTTCCGAAAGCCCGGGCGAAAGCCATGGATTTTTCTGGGGTGTCCTGGATGGCAATTCCAAGCACCCGCAGCCGCCCCTGACCCTCTTCGTATAATTTATGGGCGGCCTGCAGCACATGGGCTTCATCCCGGCAGGCCAGGCACCAGGAAGCCCAGAAATTGAGCAGCACCGGAGTGCCTTTCAGTTCGGAAAGAGTGAGCGTCTCACCACCTCCCAGCCTTGTGATGGTGAAATTCGGAGCCGGGCCGTTCAACAGGGGAGACTTGACGAACTTCGGGTTCACGGTAAAGCCATAGGCCAGCACCCCCACCACGGTGACCACCCCCGACATCACCAGCCAAAATTTCCAGGATTTCCACATCCCGTGCTCCGTCCCGTCAATTGGCGCCATTAAATAGTTCGGAAGACCGCACTCCCGCCAGCGTTCGCCCTCCCGTCCCGAGTGGGATGCCTGGACCGCCCATGACGCCTAGGCGTAACCCAGGCCCTTGGGCGTCTCGGGAGCCTCCAGCCGCCGTGGTCTGTACAGCAGGGCCGCCACGACACCCACAGAGAAGAGGGGAAAGGCGAACCAGGCCCAGATCACCAGAGGGTTGATGCGGGCCCGGATGGTCACCGTTCCTCCGGCGTTTTCGCTGGCCAGTACCAGATAAAGGTCTTCGGCCAAGGTGCGGCGGATTGCCACTTCGGTGAGCGGGTCGGGCTGGGTGGGATAAAAACTGCGGGCGGGCCTGAGGGTCTCCAGGAATTCACCGTCCCGGTACACTTCAATTTCCGCCGCGCGCAATCTCGCGTTGCGCACCTGCTCTTCTTTCATGCCCTTGAACAGCAGCGTGTAATGTTCCACGCGCACCGGCTGGTTGAGGGTCAGGGTCAGGATGCGTTCGCTGTTGAGCAGATTGCCGGTAAGCCCCACGAATAGGAACACCACGCCCAGGTGAATGACCAACCCGCCAAAGCGCTGCTGGTTGCGCATAATCGTGTCGCCCGCGGCGCTTAGCAGGGATTGCCGCTGCTGGCGGGCCCGGGCCAGCACCGAGCGCAAGTAGTCCGAGACCAGGACGGTGCTTGTGAATGCGGCGATGGAAAACACCAGCAGTGCTCCCGGATGGCGCAGCCCCAGCAGGGCCATCAGCGCAGCCGCGGCCACGGCCACCCCCAGGGGCAGGCGCAGATTGCGCAGCAGGGCCCGCGCATTGGAATGCCGCCAGGCGATCAGGGTGCACAGTCCCAGCAAGGCCAACAGGGCCACCCCCAGCGGCCCAATGATAGTGTTGAAAAACGGCGCCTGGATGGAAAGTTTCGTGCCACGCACCGCCTCGGCGATCAGTGGAAATACGGTGCCTAGAAATACCGTAAAGGCGATGCCCACCAGGAACAGATTGTTCAGCAGAAAGGTGCTTTCCTTGCTGAGCAGCCTTTCGGCGGTATGCCGGGACTCCAGCAGTTTGATGCGCAGGAACATCAGGTAAAATGAAGCCACCATCACCAAAGCTATGAAAATCAGGAAGGCCGGCCCAATCTCCGACCGCGCGAAAGCGTGGACGGAATTCAAGACTCCGGAACGCACAATGAATGTGCCCAGGATGCTCAAGCTGAAAGTAATGATAATCAGCGCCACGTTCCAGACTTTCATCATGTTCCTTTTTTCCTGGAGCATGATGGAATGCAGAAAGGCCGTGCCCGTCAACCAGGGCATCAAGGCGGCATTTTCCACGGGGTCCCAGCCCCAGTATCCACCCCAGCCCAGCTCCTCGTAGGCCCACTGGCCGCCGAGCATTTGTCCCACAATGAGCGAATACCACGCGAACAGCGTCCAGCGGCGCGTGGTCACCACCCATGCGTTGTCCAGCTTGCCCCGGATCAAACTGGCGATAGCGAAAGCGAAGGGCACGCTGAAGCCGATGTAGCCCAGATAAAGCAGCGGAGGGTGGGCGGCCATGGAAGGGTGCTGCAGCAGGGGATTCAGGCCCCGCCCTTCCAGGGGGATCGGCGCCTGCAGGCCGAGCGGATTCGAATAGGTGGTCAGCAGGAACAGCAGAAATACCTGAATGATGTTCAGCACCACGATTACGTAGGGGATGATTTCCCGGTTACTGCGCTGGTAGCTATAGGCCACCACGGCGGCAAATCCGGCCAATACCAGTTCCCAGAACAGCAGGGAGCCGTCCATGCCGCCCCAGAAGGCCGCAATCTTGTATCCCAGGGGCAGGTCGGTGCTGGAGTTCTGCCACACGAAGCGGATGCTGAAATCGTCCATCAGAAATCCGCGCATCAACACCGCGCTGGCCCCCAGCACCAACAGCAGGTTGAGAATGGTGGCAAACTGGGCGGAGCGCACCAGGTTCCAGTTGTTGCGCACAACGCCCAGATGGGGCACAACCACGCCGTAGAGGGATACGGCCAGGGCCGCCGCCAAAAATACGTATCCGATATTGTTGATCACTTCAGATCCTTACATGCCGATGGCGCAGCCTACTGTTCCGCCTTCATCAGGGAACGGTACATCTGCTCTTTGTCTATGCGCTTTGCCTGGTCAACGTCGTATTCCTCGCTGTGCTTCACCAGCAAGGTATTGGCGCGGAACACGCCCTGGCCGTCCATCCGGCCTTCAATCACCACTCCCTGTCCTTCCCGGTACATATCCGGTTTCACGCCCTCGAAAATGACGGGAATTGTCTGCCGGCTGTCCTCGGTGATCTTGAATTCCAAGCGCACGGCATCCTCGTTCCAGTGGGTGCTGGCCGGCAGCACCAAGGCGCCGATGCGAATCAATTTGCCCTTAAAATCCGAGGGCGCGGCCAGAATTTCCGAAGGGGTATGGAAAAACACCGTGGATTGCGTGCCCTGGTAAATAATGCCGATCAGAATGGCGGCGATTACGGCGCCGCCCACGGCAAACTGCACGGTTCGGCTCATGCGGCTATTCCGTGTGGGTGATATTTCTGGTGCGCATCCGGGCGCGCATCCGGGCGTGCCAGATTTTCATTAGCGCTCGGCCAACCGCTCGGCCAGCATGTCTGCCCGCTCTTCGATGCGCAGCCGGTAGAGCAGCAAAAAACCGTAAAATACAGTCATTACCAGCAGGCTCAACAGGAGTGGATAAAGAAACTCCGGCGGCATGGCGGGTTGGGGCCGACCCTCGCCGCCCAGCTTGAACATGGTTGAAGGCTGGTGCAAGGTGCGCCACCATTGCACGGAAAGGTGGATTAGCGGAATGTCCAGAAACCCCACGATGCCGATCACAGCGGCCATGCGGGCCTGCTTTTCGCCCGGATCGGTAAAGGCCCTCAGCACCACGTAACCCACGAAAATCAGGAACAGCAGCAGCGTGGTGGTAAGCCGGGCATCCCACACCCAGTAAGTGCCCCAGGTGGGACGGCCCCAGATGGCGCCGGTGAGGATGCCCAGGCCGCAGAACAACACCCCAATCTCCGCGGCGGAGTTGGCGATCCGGTCAAAGCGCTCTCTGCGTTTCCACAAGTAGGCGATGCTGCAGTAAAATACGACGAAGAAGGAGAGGTACGTAATCCAGATCGAAGGCAGGTGCAGGTACATGATTTTCTGGGAAAAACCCATTAGCCGGTCATTGGGCGTGAACCCGAATATGAGCACCCCCACGCATAAGAACCCCGCCAGGGAAAGCCATCCGAGAACCTTTGTCACTTAGAACCGTTTTCGTCTTGCGAGGTTCGGGATGAAGGTGTCGTCCGCGAGTAGCGGTGCAGTAATTTTGCGCAGTGATCGGCTGTAATGTCCTGTACTGTTTGATTATACACCAGGCCCCCTTGATGTAAAATCAAAAGGCGGTTGCAATGGGCTACGGCGTTGGTGAACTGGTGGGTCACCATGATGGTGGTGCCGCCGGAGGATTTGAAATCATCCAGAAAGCTGTCGAGTAACAGCACGGACTCCTGATCGAGCCCCGCGTAAGGCTCGTCCATTAGCAACACCCGCGGCCGGTACAATGCCAGCCGGCTCAGGGCCAGCCGCTTGGTCATCCCGCCGCTGAATGCGCGTACAGGCACGTCGGGAAAAGAATCCAGGTTCATTTCGCGCAGGGCCGCGGTGATTTTGTCCGGCAAATCCCGTACGCCGTACATGGTGCCAAACACTTTTAGGTTTTCCCGCGCGGTGAGGTCGCCGTAGAACTGACTTTCGTGGGCGACCATGCCGATGGCGCCTCGCAGGCGCGCGCCCGCCGCGGAGTAGGACTGCCCATCGAAAAGAAGCTCACCCGCGCTGGGCCGCATCAGGGAAGAGAGGATTCGCAACAGGGTGGATTTTCCCGCGCCGTTGCTGCCCAGCAGAAGCAGAAAGTCTCCCGCAAAAATGTCGAAACTGACACCACGCAGAATTTTATGATGACCAAAGCGCTTTTCCAGATTGGAGACGGAAAACAATGGCGGGAGTTGCATCCTTGGCCTGTGAAGGTTAAAAAGCTGCCTTGGGGTAATATGCCGTCCGAGGCCGGCACGCCGGTAGGAAAACCTAAGATGGCACAATCGCCAGCTGCTGAAAAAGCCTTTTTATTCTTGCCTGCTCCCGAAAAACTCCGATCCTCCCGTACCCCATGAGCCTGCCAGCTTCCGGCGCCCAGGCCGTACACCTGCTGGGCATTTGCGGCACGGCGATGGCTGCGCTGGCCGGCGCCCTGCAGGAGATGGGACACCGCGTGACGGGCAGCGACGCTCAGGTTTACCCGCCCATGAGTGAGCAACTGGCGGCCCTGGGCATTCCCATCCTGGAGGGGTACCGGGCCGAGCATATTCCCGCCGACGTGGATTTGGTGGTGGTGGGCAACGTGATCCGGGAGAGCAACCCGGAAGCGGAAGAAATGCGCCGCCGGGGCCTGCCTTTCATTTCCATGGCCGAGGCGGTGCACCGGTTTCTGATTGGAGACCGGGAGTCAGTGGTGGTGGTGGGCACCCACGGCAAGACAACCACCACTGCCCTGGCTGCCCAGACTCTGCACGCGCTGGATGCGGATCCGGGCATGCTGGTGGGGGGCATCGCCAGGAATTTCGAGAGCAATTACCGGCTCGGCGGGGGCGGCATGTTCGTAATCGAGGGGGACGAGTACGATACCGCCTATTTCGACAAGACCCCTAAATTCTTCAAGTACCATCCGCGGGTGCTGATTTTCACCAGCCTGGAATTTGACCACGCCGACATATACTCCGGCCTCGACGTGATCCGGGAGCACTTCCGAAAATTGATCCGCGGATTACCGGGGGAAGGAACGCTGATCGCCTGCGCCGACGATCGGGAGGTGCGGGGGCTGCTGGATGCCGCGCCCTGCCCGGTGGTCAGCTACGGCGAGTCGGATGGCGCGG
>JAPUIH010000139.1 GCA_027297205.1 SAR324 cluster bacterium
GTGGGCCGCGGGGCCTGCAAAAGATACAAATCCCCAGAGGGAATGGGTCATCGCCCCCACAAGCAGCAGCAGGGGGCTCAAGGCCAGCAATGTCTGCGATGCATTCATCGCCTTATGCTCTATCCGAATCCCATGCCGAAATACAGGGGACGTGCTGGCACCGGTCAGGCGGCCCGCAGTGGGAATGTTCAATATTTCATTGCAAAGGCCGTCCATCGCCGCAGCTCGCGAAAGGCGGCGCTACGGGCTGCGGCAAGGCAGCCGCGGCGGGCTGTGGCAAGGCAGGGCAAATTATGCGAAGGCTTACCCTACGCCCATGGAGCCAGCAGCATTCGATCACATTCAGCCGGAGCGCAGCGCATGAACAGATTCGCGGGAAAGGTTGCTTTCATCACCGGCTCCAGCCGGGGCATCGGCCGCGCTATCGCCCTGCGCCTGGCCGAGGAAGGCGCGGACGTGGCCGTGCATGGCCGGGAGCAGAGCGATGCGGCGGAGGCGGTGGCAACCGAAATCCGCGCCCTGGGCCGCGGGGCTGAGCCCGTGGCCGGCGACGTGCGCAGCGAAACGCAGGTGGCGGAGATGTTGCGCGCGGCGGAGGAAGCCCTGGGGGCCATCGGGGTATGGGTGAACAATGCGGGGATTGAACACGAGGAGCCCCTGGACGAAATCCTGGAAGCCCATTGGGACGAGACCTTCGCGGTCAACGTGAAGGGCCTCTTTTTCTGCAGTCGCGCCGCCGCCGCGCACATGACCGCCCGCGGAGGCGGGGTAATCATCAACATTGCCTCCCGCTTTGGATTTATTGGCGACCCCAGCTCCCTGCCCTACGGCGCCTCCAAGGCGGCGGTGATCAACATCACCAAGGCCCTGGCTAAACAATACGCCCCCACCGTGCGCGTGAACGCCGTGGCGCCCGCCTACACTCCCACGGGAATGATGGCCCACGTCTCGGAGGATTACATCGCGCGCTTCAACGCCGCCACGCCCATGGCCCGCATCACGCGCGCGGAGGATACCGCCGCGGCCGTGGCCTTCCTGGCCTCGGACGATGCGTCGTTCACCACGGGCGCCACCCTGCTGGTGGATGGCGGGTACACATTGAAATGAGCCGGAAGGGGTAAACGGGGGTGGGTAGACGGCGGGAACGGCGCCTCAGCCCGGTTTGCGCGCCAAATACCGGGTCAGGGGAGCGAAGGGGCGCCCATCCACCGCGGCCAGGCCCAAGGCGATCAGCGCCATGCCCGCTAAATGTCCGGGATCCAACCCTTCGTTGAGAATCGCGGTGCCGAGCAGCAACGCCACCACGGGCATCAGGAAGGTCACCATCAAAATATTGGTCGCCCCCGCCGATGCCAGGATGCGGAAGTAAATGATGTAGCCAACGGCGGTGCTGGGCAACGCCAGACCGAGCAGCGCACCCCAGGTCGCCACATCGGGCATGGGCAGGCTCCATGGCCTGTCAACGGCCAGCGCGAGGGGCAGTATCATCAGGGTCGAGGCGGTAAGTTGGCCCACCGCCGCCACCAGCGGTGGCAATTCCTTGAAGCGCCGGCCGAAGATACCCGCGCAGGCATAGGACACCGCCGCGGCGAGTACCGCCAGTTGCGCGATCAGGTTCAGCCCGAATCCGAGCAGCACATCCGGACCCAGCATCACCGTAACGCCGCCCAGGCCCAACAGCACGCCACCGATCCGGTTCGTCGTGAGCCGCTCGTCCCCAGTCAGAAAATGGGCCAGCACCGTCGTGAACAACGGGCTGGTCGCGGTCAGAATTGAGGCCAGTCCGCTGGTGATCTGCAACTGACTCCACAGGATGAGGCTGAACGGAACGAGATTGTTCAGGGCGCCCATCACCAGCAGCGCACCCCAGGTGCGGACGGAACGGGGCATGCGCCCGCCGCCCGCTTTGTGAAGCGCGTGCAGGGCGAGGGCGGCGATTCCCACGCGGCCTAACAGGATGGTGAAGGGTGGGAGTTGGCGTAGCGCGATCTTCTGGAAAAAGAACGATCCTCCCCACAGGATGGACAAGGTGCCGAGCAGCACCCATTCGATGGGCCCCATGACCTTGTTTGCGGCAGGCAAAGAATTCTCCCGGTTGATCCTTTGGCCAGCCTCACGGTTATGGAACCCGCCCGCCACCCGATTCTTGCGCTCTCTTATGCGCGCCAGACGGGTTTGCGGTATTCCTGGTAGGCTTGCGCCGACGTAAGGCCGATGTCCTTCAACATGCGGTCATCCAAGGCAATCAGATGACGGCGTTGCTGGGAGCGTTCCCTCCAGAGTTTAAGTTCCGCAAGGGCCGCATGCAGCAGTGAAGAAACGCGGGCCAGGGGGCGGAAATTCGGATTGAGGTTATAGAGCACCTGAGAAGCCTGGCGGGCCACGACCCGCGGCTCCGCGAATCGTCTTTTATAATTTAGCGTTGCTATTTCCATTTCGGCCTCCGTTTAAAATGCGGATTGTGCGTAACTGTTGTTTCATGTATAAACTACGGGGATAAATCGACTTCGACAAACCATATAAATTGTCAATATGCATTAGTTGGTCTAAAGTATGGCTTACGATCTGCCCTCCCTAAACGCCCTGCGCGCCTTCGAGGCCACGGCGCGCCATTTGAGCTTCAAGGAAGCGGCCCGGGAGCTCTATGTCACGCCAGGGGCCGTGAGCCAGCAGGTCAAGGCGCTGGAAGAGGCGATGGGCTTGATGCTGGTGCGGCGCCTGACCCGCGCCATCGAGCTAACCGAAGCCGGGCATACCCTGTTGGCAACGCTGCGGGATTCTTTTCAGCGCATATCGGAGACGGTGGAATCCCTGGTGGAGCGGGACACCACTGGCCCCCTCACCATCTCCGTGCTGCCCTCCCTGGCCGCCAAATGGCTGGTGCCCCGGCTGGGCCGTTTCCAGGCGCGGCACCCGGACATCGACGTGCGCATCAGCGCCTCCAATCAATTCACCGATTTCGCGCGGGAGGATGTGGACCTGGGCATCCGCCATGGGCTGGGCGAGTATCCGGGTTTGCGGAGCGACTTGCTGTTGCCCGGCGAACTGCTGGCCGTGTGCAGCCCGGCCTTGCTGAAAGGCCCCCTTCCACTGAAATCGCCCCGGGATTTGCGGCATCACACTCTGTTGCATGCCGATCCCAGAGTGGAATGGAGCATGTGGCTGAAGACCCACGGGGTGGAGGGCGTGAACGCGGGGCGCGGCCCGCGCTTCAGCGATGACGGACTGATGCTGCGCGCCGCGATCGAAGGACAGGGCGTGGCCATCAGCAGCAGGGCCTTGGTGGCGGACGATCTGGCGGCGGGGCGGCTGGTGCGGCCCTTCGCGCTCAATCTTTCGGAGCGGTTCGCCTATTTTCTGGTTTGCCCGGAAGCCACCGTAGACCGTCCGAAGATCGTGGCTTTCCGTGAGTGGATTTTGGCGGAAGCCCGCACGGAGTTGACGGAAGAAGGACAAGCCGGGCAGGCGCCGCCCCCCGCCTCTGGCAAGCAGCATGTATTATGAGCAAATCCGGCGGCAGCCTGTTTCCGGAAGCGGTGCTGGAGTTCTGGTTCGGCGCCGATTCCGCCGATCCCCTGCGGAACGCAGAGCTATGGTTCCGCAAGGACGCGCAGTTCGATGCGGAGATACGGCGGGCATTTCAATCCCACCTGGAGCAAGTGGCGCGTGGCGGCTACGGCCATTGGCGGAAAATACCCAGGGAGGCGCTGGCCTTCATAATTCTGCTG